>SVQS01000083.1 GCA_015065205.1 Oscillospiraceae bacterium | reverse complement strand
CGAAATCGCAAAAGGACAAGAAAACGGGATAGCATCTGCCATCCCGTTTTCTTATTGTTTACTTTTTAGGGGTCTGTTTTGTTTTTGTGTTGTCCGTGGGCTTGGTATCCGCATTCTTCTTTGCGACATCCGCGTCCGTCTTTTTCGAAAATAGTTTCTTGATTTTGTCAAAGAGTACACGAATGCGACATTTGAACTTGATACCAAAGATCTTCCAGCCACCCTTCTTGCGAACGACACGGTTCATAATCAAAAAGGCAATCAGCAGTACAGCAGCAACTCCAACACAAGGCAACACGATTCCAAACAGTACGTTATTATTGTTGCCTGTTTCGTAGTCACTCACAATTTGGGCTTTTGTAAACTCTGCTTCAAATACCAATTCCTCTTGAGTGCCGCCAACAAACGTGGGAATATCTCCCCAACTGTCAAAGGTGTAAACGTATCCATCCTCGGCCTCCTTTTCAGGAGCGTCAGGTAATACGATCTTATCATCCACCCTATATTCGGCAGAGCTCCAAACCTCTCCGTTAGAGATAAAGATGACATGGTATGCAATAGGTTCGACTTGCAACTCAACCGTAATAGCCGACGCAGGCATTTGGAAAGATGTGCCCGACACAGGGACGGTCTCACCATCGGCGGTCAAAATGGTAGCTTTGACTACCTTATAACCATCGTCGCAAACCGCTGTGATGAAAACATTCTCGCCCTCGATTGCTTTCTTTAGGGTTTGTGAAATATCACAGTGATAGTAATCGTTTGTCGTCCAAGCGATAGAATAAGAATATACACGACGGGCTTTAAAGCTTCCTGTTGCCACAGCTTTGTCCTTCGCCAAACGTTCCCAACCGCTTGCTGTTTGCATTTCAAACACGGTCTCTTGACCATTTG
Source organism: Oscillospiraceae bacterium (assembly GCA_015065205.1). Classification (GTDB taxonomy): domain Bacteria; phylum Bacillota; class Clostridia; order Oscillospirales; family CAG-272; genus UMGS1865. The sequence continues at coordinate 6,935 of SVQS01000083.1, read as the reverse complement.
CCTTGCTGTATACAAATTGAACATCAACACTCGGTAATGCAGATTCATTGAATCCGAATCCAAGAGATTTGAACTCATAAACTTCTGTATTTCCTTCTTGTGATACGCTCAACATCAACTTGGGAGTACCACTATCAATGTAGCTTTGCAATTCTTCTCCGGAAAAAGATACAGAAAACAGTCCGTCTCGGCAAACAGTTAGTGTTTTTCCCTTTTGCGCGGCCAAAATAGCTGCCTGCTCAACCGAAACCACCGAGTCTGTTGCCTTTACTGTAATTTCAGTTTCAGTATGCTCTACCTCAAGCGCTGTATCGTTGCAGGTTGCAAGCGGAATTTTTCTATACTGTGCCGTATAAGTAACATCTTGATCTACCGAAGAGATACCGTCTCTTCCATCTTTCCATCCTAAAAATTGATAGATATACTTGGGAGAGGAAACCGACAAATCGCCACCAAATACAGGCACTTTGCCATATTCCCATTCCTCGGTGATATTTTCATCTTTTTCGTTTATTACCCACGTTACGGTGTACTTTCTAAAATTCCGCTTTATGTATCCATTATACACCGCATCACCTGTAACGATAATTTCATCAACAAGCTCTCCATTGCTGTTTTGCCAACCCGAGAACTCATACGAATATGCTGTGCTTGTGGGAGGGATCTTGACATATTGTTTGGGGTCAAGTTTTGTTCCGTATTCACGCGTAACGGTTCTTATCTGATCTTCGCCGCCCTCATTCTTTGCAATAAACGTAACGGTATACGTGCGTTTTGTTTCTAAATAGCGTGGATACAGGGTAATATCCTTGGTAATCTCAATTTCTGCGGTTCTGCCATACAGATTTCCATCGGAATCCTGCCAACCTAAAAAATCGTAAAAGTACTCATCCGTTGTATCGCGTTCCATTGGTTGGCACTTGAATGTTTCACCGTAATTGATAGATACACTTGTACGATTGCCATAGGCATCGTAATACTCGACTGTTTTTTCGTTTTTGGTAGAAACAGGTTTTGTAATTGTAACATTCTCCGGCTGTAACCAAACAAACTCCGGTATCGGGTCACTGCAAGCAGAGAGCTTACCCTCTTTAACCTCTTTATACAGCTCTTTGGTAATATCATCAAAATACAACGCCGGAGATTGGGGTGCGGGACCGGGATGTACCGGCTGATATTTGGGATCTCCGGGTGCCTCCGGTTCTTCGGGAGCTTTTCCGGGGTTCACTACCAGTGAGGGTGCTTTGTCGGGAAGATCTTCCGAAGGATAAGGAATCGATGGTTCCTTTGGAGGCTCGTCACCCACTTTATCAGCAAAGGGAACCTCGACTGCGGGATATGTAGCGGATGGATACCATTGGTTTCCATCGGCGAAATAGTGCACATCCATATCGATAACTTCTTCCAAGGACTTTCTATCAATACGCCACTCCTTTTCATCGCGTGAAGCAGACGTATCAAATGCCGTGGAAACAACAAACAGATGGCCTACAAGCTGACGGTAATGTAATGTCTTTTCTTGCAAAGAGATATAACCATGAACGGCATCATTTTTATAAAGCCCATTGAGTGTTTTATATAAATCACAGAAATTCTGTTTGAGTGCATCGTAGTTGGTTTGGTAGTACTCATACAATGCTTTATACTTCAGGTAATCGGAGTCATATTTCTTCGTGCGTAGTTCGTTATAATCTCCGAGTAATACGCGTAAATTTTCGGTGGCTACACCTGCCAAGGTTATATCTTCGGCATGGCCGCCGGCGGCTATCAGCTCATCCTGTCTTTGGAGCACTTGAGTAACCGTAGAACCTACAATGTCTCTGTACATACACCAACCGCGTTCTTCTTTTGCAAAAACTGCTTCGAACATCGCCAATGTATTTACGATCTTGTTGTGGGATTCAAGATAAGCCTCGTATGCCTGGTATGCCTTTTTTCTATCCTCGTACGTTTCTTTATCTTGGCGGAACTGATTCCACAGCTCATGGGCGGTCTTTAATGCTTCATATTCAGCAGACGCTTGCAGATATTCCTCATAAGCCGCTAAATCTTTATCGTATTGTGCCTTTGCGGCAACATAGGTGTCATAGGCCTCTTTTTTGCGAATATACTCCTCATAGGCGGCCTGCTCTTTTGAATATTGCTCATACTTTTCATCGTATGAGGTTTGTTGGTCTTCAAAATCTTTCATTTGTTCCAAAGCAGCAACACCTGTGTTGTAAGCATCGTCACGAAGTGCTTTTACAATACTACCCGCAATCGCGATCTCACAGCTATACTCAACACTTATATTAATCTGATCGGTATATGGATAGTCGATCTCTACAACGCAAACATTGTCCTTTGGCTCCTCTAATTCCTTTTCAACCAATATGCCCCCACTTGCTGTTTCCAATTTAATTGTCTTAGGAATCCAAGTAACTTCGGCACCGTTTTTTGCAGTATATTGATAGGTAAATATGTTAACGCGCAATTTTCCGTTTTCGTAATGCGTATCGATTCTACTGTTTGGAATGTTATCATTGTACGTTAAAGAAAGTTTTTTGGCTTGCCAGTATAATGCCTCACCATCGGTGGGGGCTCGATCCAACAAAACACTATAAAGCTCCTCCACTGAAAAAGCTTTATTGCTTTCCAATTTAGAGTCAGAATAATCAAGAGAAGGCAGCTCAGTCTCCTTTGCCGCTACAGGAAGAACAATTCCGCAAAGCATAACTGTACATAAGATTACAGACAACAGTGCAGAAACGGCATGTTTTAATTTGGTCCTCATTTGGCACCTCCGTTTAAGAAAATAAAAATACAAAAACACGGTGTTTACGATACCCACATATCATACCATATTTTTCGACAAAAGTCAAGCATTTTGGACATTATGGTAAGGTTTGTCACCGTTTTTTCATATTACCATCACTTGTTTTATCCAAACAATGGATCATTTGTAAACGAATTGTAAATCTCAAAGAATTTTCAAAAAATCACTTGACAGTATAATATAGTTGTGTTATTATATATTTACAATCATACCGACAGAGCTCGGAAGAAAGGAGATTATAAAAATGATTGTATTATTCGTATTTGCCATTCTGCTTTTTGTTGCCGCATTGATTGCTATCTTCTGTGCCAAAAAGATAAACAAACCGCTACTGCGCGGACTGTTACCTACCGTGCTTTTGGTACTGAGCGTAGTGCTGGCCCTTATCAGTTGTTTGCGCACTGTTCCCACGGGACATACCGGCATTGTAACAACCTTTGGTAAGGTTGAAAACATCACTTACGAGGCGGGCGTACACCTCTGTGCCCCTTGGCAAGAGGTGGTCAATATGGACAACAGAAATCAAAAAGCTTCGGTAGACCTTGCTTGCTTCTCCTCGGATATTCAGGAAGTCGCCGTAACCTACACCATCAACTATCAAATTTCAAAAGCAAATGCCCAAACCATCTACAAGGAAATTGGCATCAGCTACTACGACGTTATCATTGCTCCCCGTATTCAGGAAGCCGTTAAGAGCGAATTTGCCAAATATACCGCTGAGGAGCTCTTAAATATGCGCTCCAAGCTCTCCGGCGACATTCGCTCCCTGTTGACCGCACAGCTCGAAGCCTATAACGTAGTCGTTATTGACGCATCTATCGAGGATTTGGACTTCTCCGATACCTTTACCGATGCTGTTGAAGCAAAGCAGGTTGCCGAGCAAAAGAGTAAGCAGGCAAAGATCGAGCAGGAGCAAAAGAATATGGAAGCCGAGGCTGCCGCAGAGCGTGCAAGAATTGAGGCAGAAGCAGAAGCCGCCGTTGCTAAAATTGCCGCAGAAGCCGAGCTTGAAGTCGTTAAAATTCAAGCAGACGCTGCCGAATACGCAGGTCAAAAGGATGCAGCCGTTATCGGACAGGTTCGTGACATTCTTGCAAAAGACCCCAAAAATCTCGATAACGACGATTTGCACACCCTGATGCTCTATTACTACATCCTGCAATGGGACGGCGTTCTTCCCGAGACCTATTTCAGCAATAGCGATTTTTATAGCTTTATGGCTGCTCTCGGCACGGGCGCTTTGGGCGAAACACTCCCCGAGACCAATGCACCCACAGAAGAACCTGTTACACCTTAACAGAATATGCAAAAATGGGGCTGTCACATTTGGCAAGACCGAAAAAGTCAAAAAAGGACAAAAAGAACTCATTTACAATAAAAAACAGCAAATGAGACGATAATAGGTTGAATTTCTTCGAAATTCTCCAATATTTATTGACTTTTTCTATCGTCGTTTTCGAGGCTCGACGTACCTTTTGTACGCCTCACGCCTCGAAGAACGACGCTTCTTGCTTAAATCTGACTATCCCCAAACGGCGGAGAGTCTCAATGAGGCTCTCCGTTTTCCTTCGTTCTAATCAACTCTCTTAGCGGATGGGGTCTCGGCGGTGCCCAGCCGCTCGCGGAAGCAAAAGCGAGGTTTTACCTCGCACCGACTGTCTATCCGTAACTACGGAGTTTTCTTTTAGGATTTGCGTTAGAGCGCTTTTGGGAAGGGGTACGGGGGAACGCTTTTTCTCGTGAAAAAGGTTCCCCCGTAATCTCTTTTATTCTACTATTCTCCTCGCTTCGGTATAATAGCGTTTGTCGCGCGCGGAGCCCATAGAGAAGGTCTTGCGCGGCAGAACGCCCTCTTTTTCGATGGCATCGAAGAGCTCACTCTTGCCCATACACCCATAGAGGAAGCCGCTCGTTTTGCCGTTTGCTGTCAGTGCGAAGAGCTCATCCTCGTCGTGGATGTAATCGATAACGGCACCTGTCTTATCAGCAAGATAAGCATCCAAAAACTGTTGAACCGTACCAACGGCAAGCGCGTGCGGAGGTTGCTCGGCGATAATGACTTCTCGAAGCGCGCCGCACACAAAGGTGATCTCCTGCGGTGCATTGTTCGCGTTTTGATTAGCAGGAGCGGCAAGATATGCCTTGAAATCAACCAACAGTTGCGTGGCATCGATTCCCTCTACCGTGCGGAAGATAGGCTCAAAGACGAGCGCATCGCTGTGAATGTTCATCACCTCACAAAGCGCATAACGGTTGCACTCGGTTGCCCCCAATGCGCGGCAGGCCTTTGCGGTTGCCAATGAGTGGTTCCCGTCGCCAACGGCAAGCGTAATACCGCCGTGCAGGTCACCGAGAGCCTCAATTTTTTGGCAAAGATCCTCGTGCATCAACTCGGGAATAAGATAACCGCACAAATGTCCACCGTCGAGCATCAAATCAAAGTCATAGAGCTTTTGCATCGCACCGCTCGCGGCAAGTGCGGCAAGAGGCTCAACAATAGAGCGAGCCGTGTCGTCCATCAGCATCAGGATATGCGGCAACTCCAGCGTTGCATTTTTGCGGATCTCCACACGGGGCGGAATTCGTTCAAGTACCGTTTTTTCGGTGGCGCGAACGCGAGAGGTCGAGCCCTCGTGATAATCATACGCATCCAAATCGACAGCACCAACTATGCCGCAACGCACAAGCCCGTCACGCTGAGTGCGCTCAACATAAATGAGCGCGTTTGGGTATTCTTGGAATATTCCATCATCAACGTATTTTTGCATAGCGTTGTTGATGCTTGCGGTCATCTCGGCGGCATCGGTTTTGCCGAGATATACCTCGGGATAAATAAGGTTAAGCGTTGTGGGGTTGTTCCCTGCTGCGCTCTTAACCGACTCCCAATATTCCTCGTTGGATGTAAACTGGTCGCAGGCAATGACCGACCAAGCCTCAAAATTTTCTTTAGGTAGTAATATATTTGTCGAACTAAAAATTCTATTTTTAACCATTATTTATTCCCTCTTCTACTTGCGAAAACGTCTTTTGCTTCATCAACTATTTTCCTTTGCTGTTGTGATAGAAGCAATCAATCTTCTTCTAATAGAACCACATTGATTTCGAAGATCCTTATAGACTTTCTCAAGAATCTTACCCTTTCTAAAGATCAACTCAAGCCAATATTCCGTTTCTGAACATTCTTTTAAGGAAATTTCAAGTTTATGTATAAAATCCGCTTTGCTTTGAGCGTATTTCGCCTCGTGAATATTTGCACCAATAGACGAAGATGAACGAACAATTTGATTAACATAAACTGAACAACCTTTTATTTCGTCACAAACATCGGAGATTTGAATTGCGAATTCAATAGCATCTTCACGAAGTTGGTTTTTTATATCATTCATCATTTTCTTCTCCTTTTTCGTCGATATGTTGCTCTGCAACTCGATATATGGTCGCCTTGCGCCCATTCGATATATTTCTCGCTTCGCTCGAAATTCGATATGTTGCCTGCGGCAACGAGTGTCGATAACGCCGCTTTCAAAGAACTTTTTCTCGCTTTGCCCAAAGGGCAAAGCATATCGAGCGCGTAGCGCCATATCGAACGCGTAGCGTATATCGAGCGACGCGTCAGCGGCGCATATCGACATCGAGTCATCATTTGGAACAAACGATTGACTCGATTTATAGATCTAAAAGCTCATAAACCTTATAAATGTCTCCCGCGCCCATAACAATAACGAGGTCGCCCTCTTTTGCGTCACGCGTCAGCGCTTCGGCTATGCGGGAAAAGCTACCGCAGTATTCGGACTTGTGACCGATACGATCGGCAAGCCCCTCAGAGCTGACTCCAAAAACATTCTGCTCGCGTGCAGCGTAAATATCAGCAAAATAAACGCGGTCTACACAATCGAAAGCACACGCAAACTCATCAAACAGCTTTGCAGTGCGGCTGTATGTGTGTGGCTGATAAGCACAAAGAATTCGCTTATATCCCATCTCTTTCGCACCCGCGAGCGTTGCTCGAATTTCTACGGGATGGTGCCCATAGTCGTCGTAAACAACGGCACCGTTCAACATTCCTTTGCGCTCCATGCGGCGCTTTGCGCCTACAAACGCCTCAAGTGCATTTGCAATG
>SVQS01000082.1 GCA_015065205.1 Oscillospiraceae bacterium | reverse complement strand
GCGCGGACGATACTTTTTTCTTCGGTACTGCCATGTCTACACCTCCTCTTAATTCTCTTCCTTATCTTCCTCATTTTTGTCAAACAGCTTCTTCAGCACGGCAAGCCGCGGATCCGGTTCAAACATGGAACAACCGCAGTCGCCAAGGCGTTTGGGTTTTCCGCATTTGGGGCATAGGCCGGGGCATTCCTCTTGGCAAAGAAAACGCATGGGGAATGAGAGAAGAAGCTCCTCGCGGATCTCCTCGTCAAGATCAAGCATTCCGTCCTTAATAACGGCGTACTCGTCTACGTTCTCCTCCAATTGTTCCTCTGTAAGGGTTCCCTCCGCAGCGACCGTCCGTTCAAGCTGAACGGCAAAGTCTCCGCTGACGGGCTCCAGACAGCGTGCACACTCGGTGCGGTAAGTCACGGTTGCCGTGAGTACAAGATGCATATATCCTGCCTCATCGGTAACGTCACCAACCACGCGTGCGTCGCCATCAAACTGGGCGCCATCCGGAAGATCGGGCGTGAGCAGATAGTCAATATGAATATGTTTTGTTTCGCCGCGAAGCATCGGGCGCATATCCAAAATCATACCATCTTCCTCCCATTTTTCGGTTGACATAAAATGCGACATTACATATTATAACCGCTTTTATTCTATTTGTCAATAGTTTTTTTACATTTTTCCATAAAAATAAGACCAAAATGAAAGAGGTGTACTCGAAAAGACGGTTTTTGACATTCAACAGAATTCGTTACCTACCGGCGGACAGGAAAAAGACGATTTTTATGCAATTATCAAATATAAACTTTATCTTCAGCAATAGTTTCTTCTTTGCTTTTTGGATCAAATTCAGGAAAGCAAAGCAAATAGTAGTCACATTCGTCGCAACAACACTCAAAGCCTTGCTCTCCGTTGCCAATGCAAACGGCAGGCTCTCCGGGCGTAAGCTCTACGCCGATAATATCGCTCACTTTTTTTGGAATATTCTCGCTCATATATCCCCCATTAACATACAAAAAGGTGCGCAACCGAAGCCACGCACCCGAAAAAGCACAAGCCCCTATTGCTGCGAAACAAACCTTTGACAAATAGGAGAATAATCCATATCCGTAAAGACGAAACTTGTACTTTTTTCCAAATTCAAATCTTTACGAACGCAAAAAGGCAGAGTATCCCCATACAGAAAAAATACCCCTAAATGCCATTTTCGGTTTGTTTCGCAGATTCATTATATCACAATTTTCACAGTTTGTAAATATGTTTAGTAAAGTTTTATAATATTACTTTTCAAAAAAAGAAAAAGGCTCTCCTTTGGGGGATGCTGTCAAATACCGCAAGCGGTAAGAGACTGAGAGGAGGCATATAAAAGCCCTCTCCGTCACCCGTCGCAAGGCGACGTTTGCCACCTCCCCAAAAGAGGGAGGCTTCTTTTTGTCAACTTCATGATATTGCTTGTGTAAAGAGCGCCTTTGCAGCCATCTCTTCTTCTTTGTTTTTGGGATCAAATTCGGGAAAACAAAGCAAGTAGTAGTCACATTCGTCGCAACAACACTCAAAGCCTTGCTCTCCGTTGCCAATGCAAACGGCAGGCTCTCCGGGCGTAAGCTCTACGCCGGTAATATCGATTACCCTTTTTTGGATATTTTTGCTCATATATCCCCCCATCAACATACAAAAAGTGCGCCAACCGAAGTCAGCGCACCGAAAAACGCAAACTCCAATTGTCGCCAAACAATCTCTCAATAGTATAGGTTCACTATAAAACCAAGCAGGAGTCGCGTTTTTACCAAAACGTATTCTCTTGGTTTTACAATAAAAAAGGATATAGTTATCCCGTAACAAAAAACCTATACCTGTAAATATTAAGATTGTTTGGCATAACCATTATATCACAATTTTTTCGGTTTGTAAATATGTTTTGTAAAGTTTCATAATATTACTTTTCGACAGAAAGAAAAAAGGCTCCCTTGTGTAAAGGGAGCTGTCAGCCGAAAGGCTGACTGAGGGATTGTAATCTTTTTGCAGGTTCAAAAACAATCCCTCCGCCTCGCATTTGCTCGGCACCTCCCTTTACACAAGGGAGGCTCTTTTGCTACACAATTGCTTTCGAAAATCACTTTTGCTTTGCTAATAAAATCGCCCATTCGGCAGGACCGAGTGTCAAAGTTGCTTCAAGTGCTTCTCCTGTGAGGGCATTGGTGCTCCCTTTGGGAATAGAAAAAGTTTTCGCTTCTCCCATATTGGCGAGAACCAAGATGCGTTCATCATCGCTCGCTCTTTCGAAAACAAAAGAGGTCGCATCGTGCTCGACAAAGCGGAACTCGCCATCCCTCAGTGCGGGGTGCTCTTGGCGCAATTTTCCGAGTGTGCGATAGTGAGAAAGCAGGTCGGCATACTCTCTGCCCCACGGGAAGGGCCTGCGGCAGAACGGATCTCCGTAGCCCTCGACGCCCGCCTCGTCGCCATAGTAGACAGACGGCACACCAAAGACCGTAAACTGCAATACAGATGCCAATTTGAGGAGCGTGCGCGCGTTTTCGCGTTCTTTTGGGGTTAGTGTCAGGTGTGCGAGGGTGTCATTTGGGAGACATTCCCCTTTTCCGCCATCCCCCAAAAGGGTGAGGATGCGGGCGGTATCGTGTGTGCCCAAAAGATTCATCAAGCTGTGCGATACGCTACGCGGATAGGACGCGTAAATTTCGGTGAGTATGTGATAAAAGGTCTCGGCATCGCCATCGCGCACAAAGGCAAGGATGGCGTTGCGGAAAGGATAGTTCATCACGCTATCGAGTTGATCGCCCGAAAGATAGCGGCGGCGATTGCCATAAGCCTGCTTGTCGGCGGCGTTTTCCCAAACCTCACCTATGATAAGCCCCTCGTCGTTCGTGCTTTTCTTCACCACGTGGCGCAATTCGTCAAGAAATTCATCCGAGAGCTCGTCAGCAACGTCAAGTCGCCAGCCGTCTACACCTTTCTTTGTCCAATGTGCGAGGACGCCGTCCTCGCCCGTAAAATAGCGGCGGCACCTTTCGTTTGTGTGGTCGAGGCGCGGCAGAATTTTGATGTTCCACCAGCACTCGTAGTCGTCGGGAAAATCGCGGAAGCGATACCATTTTGCATAGCGCGATTTTTGCGATTGATATGCGCCCGTGGTTTTATATGTTCCGCGGCGGTTAAAGTAGCGACTGTCGTCACCCGTATGATTGAAAACACCGTCGAGGATAATTTTCATTCCCCTTGCGTGCGCTTCGCGGATGAGTTCGTCAAAAGCCTCCTCGCCACCGAGAAAAGCGTCTATCTTTTCATAGTCGCCCGTGTCGTAGCGGTGGTTGGAATACGCCTCAAAGATAGGCGAAAGATAAAGCACCGTAACACCCAAGGACTGCAAATAGTCGAGTTTTTCGATAACGCCCCACAAATTTCCGCCAAAAAAGACATTGTTGGAGATGGGGTCTCCGTTCTTGCGAGGGTACTGTGGGATGCCGTTTTGCCAATCGGAATTGATGACGGCATCACGGTTGGGCGTGACCTTTCCCTCACCCGCGCAGAAGCGGTCGAGAAAGATGTGATACATCACGCCGCCTGCGAACCACGAGGGTGTGGAAAAATCGTTTTTGTAAACCAACAAGCGAAAGCGGCTACCGCTCTCGCGCTCAAATGTAACGTCCACATTGTTGGGCGTGTGCGAAAAAAGCGTATCCCATCCCCGAACCAAGAGCAGTTCATAATAGAAAAGTCCGCTCTCATTCTTGCCGCAAAGCGTGTCGGTATCAAGCACAAGAGTGTAAAAATCAACACCGTTTTGCGTTTTGGAAAAAGTTAGGGGAATATCGCGATAGTCCTCGCCATCGGGCGCGATTCGGCAAACAACGGCAGCCGCGCCCCAAGCGCGAGAAAGAGACAAGCAAAGCGTCAGCTTTGCTCCCTTTGGTTGCGCCCCGGGCGTGTGAGTCTTATGACCGTCCACCTCCCACCAAAGGTGAGCGGGGGCGGTGTTTTCGATTGTTTTGTGTAATCGAATCAGCATAATTTCATAGCCGTTGTGGGGAAAACCGACGTCGGTCTCCCCCACAGCCTTTCAAAAGGTTTTGTTATTTGATTTTTGGTATGTCGGCATTGCACACAATAGCCGTTCATTTTCGGGATGCCCGAGAGGTCTCCCCTATTGCAAAACAGATGCACTTTATTTTGGCACATTGGTGTCTTGATAGCCTCCCTCCGAGAGGGAGGTGGCGAGCAAAGCGAGACGGAAGGAGCCTGCGCAACTAACACATCACGCTCGCAATAAACCGAGTGCTTTTCTTTCGTGCACGCGGGCTCCTCCCTACACCGCTTTGCGGTGTTTTCCCTCCTCCCGGAGGAGGGCTTGGTATTGATTCATCACAAAGCGACTTCTAACCTTAGCCTCTCCCTTTGGAGATGGTGTCAAATGTTACAAGCAACAAGGAACGGAGAGAGGGCAAACTCTTATCATTTTACTTTTTTCAATCCCCAGATGCGGTCGGCGTACTCCTCGATGGAGCGGTCGGCGGCAAATTTGCCTGCCGCCGCAATGTTGAGCAGCGACATACGGTTCCAAGCATCCTTGTTTGCGTATGCTTCAATCATAGCCTTGTGCGTTTGGTAATAGGACTCGAAATCAGCAAGACACATATAAGGATCTGCCACGCCGTGGCCGTTGTTTAAGAGATATGCGGCGATGTCGGCAAAGGATTCTCCGGCGAAGCCGGTGGAAAGATATTTGATGATGCGTGTGAGTCTTTCGTTGGAAATATAATAGTTGGCTGCGCGATATCCGCTCATCCAAAGCTGTTCCACCTCGTCAGCGGTCAAGCCAAAGATGAAGATGTTTTCTCTGCCAACAGCCTCTTGCATTTCAACATTAGCGCCATCAAGCGTACCAATCGTAAGTGCGCCGTTGATCATCAGCTTCATACAACCCGTACCGCTCGCCTCTTTGCCTGCAAGAGAGATCTGTTCGCTGATCTCTGCCGAGGGAATCAGGGCTTCTGCCATACTGACGCTGTAATTTTCGAGGAATACTACATTGAGCTTTTCCTTGATTTTGGGGTTTTGGTCGATATCCTTGCTGATCATGCAAAGCAGCTTGATGATGCGCTTTGCCATATCGTAGCCGGGTGCGGCTTTGGCTCCAAAAATAAAGGTTTGGGGTTGCATTTCGAGGTCGGGATTCTCTTTGAGATCGAGATACAGGCCGATGATGTTGAGCGCGTTGAGAAGCTGTCTCTTGTACTCGTGCAAACGCTTGATCTGCACGTCAAAAACAGAGTGCGTATCGATGATCTTTCCGGTTTTTTCTTTTGCCATTTTTGCAAAACGTACTTTGTTTTCGTGCTTGATGGCACGCACGCGGTCGCGCACAGCGGCATCATCGGCAAACTTGGCAAAGTCGGAAAGAGACTCGGGGTGGTGGCGGTAGTCGGTGCCGATGCACTCGTCGAGAAGCCCCGCCAAGCCTGGGTTGGAATAGCACAGCCAGCGGCGGTGTGCAACACCGTTGGTTACATTATCGAATTTGTAGGGGTATAGCTTATAAAAATCCTTAAAAGTGGACTCTTTGAGAATATTCGAGTGAAGCTCGGAGACGCCATTGACCGAGTGCGAGCCGATGACAGACAAATTCGCCATTCTGACCTGTCCGTAACCGACAACACTCATCCCCGAAATGCGATTCCAGTTGCCGGGAAATGCGTTCCAAGCCTCGGAGCAGAAGCGCTCGTTGATCTCCTTGACGATCATATAGATGCGCGGCAGCTTGAGGCGGAAGAGATCCTCGTTCCAGCTTTCCAATGCCTCGGGCATAACCGTATGATTGGTGTAGGAAACCGTGCGCGTGACGATATCCCATGCCTTTTCCCAAGAGAAGAAATATTCATCGATGAGAATACGCATCAATTCGGGAATACAAAGTGCGGGGTGGGTATCGTTGATGTGAATTGCCACCTTTTCGGGCAGATTATCGAGTTTTCCGTAAACCGCCATGTGGTCGCGAATGATGCTTTGAATGGATGCGGAAACCAGGAAATACTGTTGCGATAGGCGGAGCAACTTGCCCTCGGTGTGATTGTCGGAGGGATAGAGCACCTTAGAGATGATTTCGGCATTTGTGCTCTGCTCTACCGCTTGTGTGTATTGTCCTTGGGTAAAGAGGCGCATATCGAATTTTTGAATGTTTCTCGCTCTCCAAAGACGGAGCTGGCTGACAGCGGAGCTATCCGCGCCCGAGATCATCATATCGTAAGGAACCGCCTCGATCTCCTCTGCATCCTCGTAAAGGATCTCGCAGTGACCGTCCAGCTTCCATTCTTCCTTGACTCTGCCGCCAAAGCGGACCTTGTAGATGCGGTCGGTGCGCGGCACAAGCCAAACCTCACCGCCCGGCAGCCACACGTCGGGGGTTTCTACTTGAATACCGTCTACGATCATTTGCTTGAAAAGGCCGTATTCGTAGCAGATAGAAAATCCCGTAGCGGGATAATCAAGCGAGGAAAGAGAATCCATAAAGCAAGCGGCAAGACGGCCAAGACCGCCGTTGCCAAGTCCTGCATCGGGTTCACATTCGTAAAGGTCTTCTAAGTTGAAGCCAAGTTTTTTGAGGGCTTTTTCGTATGCGTTTGCCAATCCGAGATTGTGGAGATTGGTTTTGAGCGAGCGACCGAGCAAGAACTCCATGCACATATAGTAGACGCGCTTAGCCCCTGCCTCGTTGACCTTTTTCTTATAGGCGGAGCGTTTGTCGCTGAGAATGTTCTTGACGGTAATGGCGGCAGCCTTATACATTTGGTCGCGTGACGCTTCCTTTGCAGTGCATCCGAAATGGCGTTGCAAAACGCCCTCGATAAGCTGCTTGACTTCGGTACTGTTGGGGGTATAGTTCATTCGTTGGGCCTCCGTGGGGTATCTATTGGGATTTGAATTTTATTCAATAATTTTGCTACTGCAAAACAGATGCATTTTATTTTGGCGCATTGGTGTCTTGATAGCCTCCCTCCGAGAGGGAGGTGGCATTTTCGCAAGAAAATGACGGAAGGAGCCTGCGGCTCTGACGCATATAGCTCGCCACAAAACAAGTGCTTCGTTTTCGTACACGCGCTCTCCTTCCACCGCTATCGCGGTCCCCCTCCCTCCCGGAGGGAGGCTTGTGATAGTATGCCTTGCTAAGTTTTAGAATAGCTTGATAATCACTACTTATTAAGTGTTTTATAGAAGTCGTTTTACACTTCGCCATACATTTGCAGATATTGTTCTGCCGATGTGTTCCAAGAGAAGTCGGTTGTCATAATTTTGCGCACGAGCTTTTTGAGCAAGGGAGCGTCGTTCCAAAGCGCGATAGCGGCTTCGGTTCTCTCTTTGAGCTCTGCGGCGCTGTAATTGGCAAAGGTAAAGCCGTTGCCATTCAACTTGTTACCGTCCATCCAAAACGGCTTGATGGAGTCGTAAAGTCCGCCTGTCTCTCTGACAACGGGGATCGCTCCGTAGCGGGATGCGATCATTTGCGAAAGTCCGCAAGGCTCGCTCTTAGAGGGCATCAGGAAGATGTCGGTTGCCGCATAAATGCGCTTGGAAAGATCGCGGTCGTAGGTGATGAGCGCGCGTACCTTTTCGGGGTATGCCGCTTGCAAGGTCAAGAACACTTGCTCGTACTTCTCTTCTCCCTTGCCCAGCACAATGAGTTGGACGTCATTGTTTTTAACAATGCTCCAAATGCACTCGGTTACAATGTCAAGCCCCTTGTGCGATGCCAAGCGGGAAATGATGGCGAGAAGCGGAACGTCCTTGCGCTCAGGCAGTCCTGCCTCCTTTTGCATAGCGAGCTTATCCTTGGCTTTTCCCGCCATACGTGTGGGTGTAAAGCCTGCAAGGAGCACGGGGTCACCCTCGGGATCGTAATAGGTGTAGTCGATGCCGTTGAGGATGCCGCGCAGCTTGTGTGCATTATTTTGCAGGCAGACCTCAAGACCGTGTGCGTATTCGGCGGTTTGGATTTCCTCGGCATAGCGGGGGCTGACTGTGGAAACCGCATCGGCACACTCGATAGCCGCCTTCATCAAATTGATGCAGCCGCTGTGCTCCATCAGGCTATGGTCCTCTTCGCCAAGCGCGAAGACGTCACCGAGAATGGAAAAATCGTATTTGCCTTGGTACTCGATGTTGTGGA
>SVQS01000081.1 GCA_015065205.1 Oscillospiraceae bacterium | reverse complement strand
AATATTTGCGTTTTCAAGAGGAGTTGATTTCCAACGGCTTTTTGGAAGCAAAAGAAAAAAGAGGGCATTTCTGGAGAGAAACAACCGAGAAAACCGCTTTTATCATTAACTTGACAGACGGTGAGTGTTATGTGGATGTTTTATACGGGTTTGCCGCTATCCCTTGTGTGAAAGGGGAAGAAAATTGGTTCTCATCTTTTGGAGCCGATATGGATGATTGTCACGTGCGACAAATGCTGTGTATCAGCGAAGAATACGGCGAAGAACTTGCACGACAAGAAGTTGCCGATTTTTATAATGCCTACCAATCTCTTTCAAAGGATGAAATTTTGCTTTTGAAAAAAGAACGCCAAAAGGAATTTCTAAATCATTTTGCAATCGTACTCAAACCGCTCGGCTTCAAAAAGAAAAGAACAAAATGGTTAAAACAGTTAGAGGGCGGATACGTTCTTACTTTTGAGGCTCAAAAGTCGGCGTATTCCGACCAATACTATTTCAATGTTTCAATCAATCTCCCAAACGTCATTTATCCCGCATGCTTTCATAGAAGAGTGGATATGTTTGAGCGCACACTTTATAATTGGCAGTTACTCTCCAACGAACAAGTTGAAAATTTAGTAAAATTTACAATGGAGAATTACATTACCCCTATTTTGAAAACTCCTTTGCCTGATTTGGGCAAAACAGAATTTGTTTGCAGCAGTTGCACTTGTCAAAGAAACAAATGCAAAAATTGTTGGGTTGACCACAACTTGTGGGGGCTTTGATATTTAATAAATAAAAACGGGCGATTCGTGAATCGCCCCTACGGAGTATATTATAGAATTGATTGTGGGGGCGACCATCGGTCGCCCGTTTTTCTATGTAAAACAAATTTCTTAGCGGATAGGGTCTTGGCGGTGCCTAGCCGCTTGCGACAGCAGAAGCGAGCGTTGCGCTCGCACCGACCGTCTGTTCGTAACTTTGGAATTTCTTTTTGTGATTTTTGTGCGAGTGCTTTTTGGAGGGGTGCAGGGGAACCTTTTTCGCGAAAAAGGTTCCCCTGCAAATCTCCTAAATTACTCCGCAAAATGATACGTACCGGCGCTCAATTCCTCTGTTCTACCCGAGGGCAGAGTGAGGTGAGCGGTGACGCCCGAAGGAATGGTGAATTCGTAATAGACAGAGTCGTCTTTGTAGTACCAATGTGAGCGGATGGTTCCAAACGCGGTGTCGATCGAGCCATCGGCAAAGCCGAGGCGACGGTCGGGATGAGGCGCGAGGGTGATCTCGCGGTAGGCGGGGGCATCATCACGAGGTTCAATGCCAACAGCCTTGCCAAAGATCCAATCGTAAACCGCACCGTAGGCGTAGTGGTTAAAGGAGTTCATATCACGACTCCAAAAGCTGCCGTCCTCTTTAATGCCGTTCCAGTGCTCCCAAATGGTAGTCGCACCGTGGTTGACAGAGTAGAGCCACGAGGGATTCTGTTCTTGGAAGAGCAACTCGTACGCCACATCGTTGTGTCCGTTCTCGGAGAGGACGTGGAGCAGATAAGGTGTGCCCAAAAATCCGGTGGTCATACGCATACCGTTCTCGCGGATCATATCGGCAAGACGGTCTGCAAAGCGCTGGCGGTCCTTTTCTTCGCAAAGTCCGAATTTTAGAACCAGCGCATACGCGGTCTGGGTTTCGTTGGGGGGATTGGAGATGCCGTTGGGGTTGAGGTCGGGATATTGACGAAGCTCGCCATTTGGAATGTAGCGCTCGCGGAAAGCCGCGACGACCTTGCGGTAACGCTCCTCAAACTTTGCAGTGTCGTACCCGAGAGCCTTTTCGGCTTTGAGCAAGAGTGCAACAGAATTTGCATAAAAGGCACTTGCGATAAAGTCGGTAGAGGTAGCACCCTTGTAGCTATCCTCGCCGTGGTCCATTGCCAGCCAGTCGCCGTAGTGATCGCCGCCAAGCCACAGAAATTCTTCGGGACCTGTGTAGTGCAAATACATAATATATTTGCGCATCATAGGGTAGTGCTTGGCAAGCAAGTCTTTGTCGCCATAGGCGAGATAGATCTCCCAGGGAATAATGCAGGCGGCATCTGCCCAACCTGCGGCAACTGCCACGTATTTGGAGCGGTCTTTGTTGCATCTTGGAATGAACTGGGGGATGCCACCGTTGTCACGCTGATCGATTGCCATTTCGCCAAGCCATTTTTCAAAGAATTTCTTTACGTTATAGTTGATAGCTGCAGTACGCGCAAACACCTGAGCGTCACCCGTCCAACCGAGACGTTCATCGCGTTGCGGACAGTCCGTGGGCGTGTCAAGATAGTTGCCCTTTTGCCCCCAGATAACGTTGTGATAAAGCTGATTGATTTTCTCATTTCCACAACGGAAATATCCCGTGCGCTTCATGTCCGAGTGAACGACGATCGCGCGGAAACAGTTAAGGTCAACGTTCTCAAAGGGGAATTCGGTCAATCTTATATAGCGGAAGCCTTGGAAAGAGAAGGAAGGCTTGAAAACATCTTCCCCGCCTGAGCAAACGTAAAGATTTTCACATTTTGCCTTACGCAGGTTTTCGGTGTAGAAGTTGCCGTCTTTATCCAAAACCTCGGCATGGTGAAGAAGAATCCGCGCACCACGAGCGGCTTTGATGCGAACCTCAACGTAGCCGGTTACTTCTTGACCAAAATCAATGACGGTCTCGCCCTTAGGCGTGCGAATGAGCCGGGCAGGTGCGAGGCGCTCGTGCTCGGTGATAAACTCGCCCACCTGCGGGATGAGTTTGGTTTTATAATCGGAGCGGATCGCCTTACCAAGATGCTTGATCTCGGCAGTCTTGTCTACCGTTTCACCGTGATAGATGTCGGAATAGAGAATATGCGTGGTGTAAACATCCCACGAGGTGTCGGTCACGATTTCTTCGCGCGTGCCATCGGTGTAGAGAACTGTCAGAAATGCAATGAGAGCAGTTTTGTCGGCAAACATTTTGGTTCCCCAAGCAATGTTACCCACAGCCCAACCGGGGCCAACTTCAATGCGGATGGCATTGTTCTTTTGCAAGAGTGAGGTTACGTCGTGTGTTTGATATTGTACGCGTTCATTGTATATTGTCCAGCCGGGCGCAAGAACGTTGCGTCCAACTTTTGTGTCGTTGATATAAGCGGCATAAAGGCCGATGGCAGAAATAGAAAGTGTTGCTTTTTTTATTGTCTTGTTTGTTTCAAAAGAGCGAACAAAAGCGGTTCCTGCCTGCTTTGTATCTATGGGAGCACAAATCCATTTTGCTTTGCAATTCATAAACAATCCTCCAAAATGTTCGTTTCAAAAAAGGTCACAGACCTGTAAACAGTATAACAAAAAAAGGGGATAAATGCAAGTGGATTGCCGAAAAAAGATTGACTTTTGACAAAATGCTTTACAAATCGACAAAAATATGCTATACTGAACGTAATTCCCGTTTTGTAAAGGAGAAGAAAAATGAGAACGATTTTCAAGATCTTTATCTCATATTGCTTAACAGTGGCTGTTTTGTTCTCGCTTGTATCCTGTGAATGGAATTTTAACAAGTTGATAGATTCTATTGGCGAGACGGATACAACCGATACGATACCCAATATAACCGAAACACAAGATACCGCAACAGAGATAACGACAAAGGAACCTGTTTCGGAAACAACAACGGAGACAACAACGTCCAATTTTGATGAAATTCCACCGGAGCAGAATACCACAGAAAAAACGTTTTTTACGGATAATAGCTCGGAGCAAACTACGCCGGAGGTAACACAACCGGACAAAACAACTGTTTTTGAAGAAGTCACCACTCCCGAAGAGATAACTACACCTGAAGAGATAACTACACCTGAACAGATAACTACACCTGAACAGATAACTACTCCGGAGGAGATAACCACTCCCGAAGTAACAACGAATTTTGAAGAAACAATCCCTTCAAAAGATACAACGATTCTCGAAGAAACAACAACTTCCGAACCGCCTCATGAGCACACGATCGTGAATGGTAAATGTGTGTGCGGATTTGTTCTCGTTGTCGAGAATGCATCATTGTATGATAATGACGGTGATGGAAACAAGGATGTTTTTTATTTTTCATCGGTGCTTCCCGAAAGGTTCACCTCCAAGGATGCCATTCATTTTGAGGCTGGGGAGTATATGCCCTATTTATCGTCGGGGGTACGCTATGCGTATGACGAAGGAGATGCCTATTATTACTGCCGAAATGATGGAAAATCATATATTGTGTATGAAATAGAGGTGGCCAAGGCCGGTGTTTATGAGATGGCCATTTACCAAAGAATGAAAGATACCGAGGTGCGTGGTGCGAAGTTCACAGTCAATGAGGGGAGTGCGGGGAAATCTTCCTTTTCGACATCTTACCAATTTGCCACCGAGCAAGTCTTGATGGAGGTGTGCGAAGGTACATCGGCACTGACCTCATATATGTTTGGAATCGAATTGGAGCTTGCGGCAGGCATCAATTATATCAAAATTGAGTTAGGACCTGGTATTGAAAACAGCCAGTATTTTAGAGATTTTTATCTTATAAAAACGTCAGAATAAGGAGACAAAAGTATGAAAAAGACTTTGAAAGCTGTAGCTTTGTTTTGTATAACAGTAGCACTTTTGCTATCGACAGTATCCTGTGCTTGGATAAATGAAACCCTTTTGGGGAAAGAGCATGAACATGAATTTAAGAAGCCCACGCAAACGGTTGCTCCCACGTGTGTGGCGGAAGGGAAGCAAATCGCTACCTGCAAATGCGGTGCGCTTGAAATAACAATGCTTCCCGCAACCGGAGAACATACATATCAAAATGAAGTGTGTACGGTGTGTGGTCGTAAGGATTCTACGGGGCTCTCTGAGCCACTGTTGTGTGGAGATGCGCTTTCTTCCTACGTTATCGTCTACGATAAGGATGCATCCGATTATACGGTACGCGCCGCCGAATATATTGCAAAAGAGGTTTTGGCACGGACGAATATTTCTCTCCCTGTAGTGCCCCTCGAGGATTCTACGGATATGAACGCGCATGAGATTGTTGTGGGAGAGACTGCAAGACCTATTTCACAAAGCTTGGATGCACAAACAGAGGGCTTTGAATTCGCAGTTCTCGCCGATGAGAATCACGTGGCAATTGAGGCAGACTATTTCATCATTGCCGCAGCCGCTTACTATTTTGTAGAGCGCTATATTCCCGAGGCGATTTTTGATATTGAGATTCCAAAAACCGTAAGCGTTTGTACGCCGATTGTCAAAAAGACCGAAAATGCTATTTTGCTCATTGGTGATGGTATGGGCCCCAATCAAACCAAATTATTTGATGCCTACAAAGAGAATCCCATTGCTGATTACAGCGACGGCGAAGATTTCTTCTACGGGTACCTTTTCCCGCACATTGGCAAGGCAAAAACAAATTCACTTTCGGGCATTACCGATAGCGCAGCGAGCGGAACAGCACTTGCATCGGGATATAAGACCAAAAACGGTTATGTAGGTAAAGACAGTGACCGCAAGGACATCCCTTCTTTAACCGAATTGGCAGCACAAAAGGGAATGGCAACCGCTGTTATGTCTACCGAGACGCAAACGGGAGCAACTCCGGCAGCCTTTTCGGCACACGCCAACGACCGTAGCAATACCGGTGTCATTCGTAAAACACAGACCGCATTGGCTGAGCAATACGGTACGATTATCAGTTGCGATTACAATGTTTACACTGAGAGCGAAATGTCAAAATTGCGCAACGCCATTACCGATACTTTGGAGACACTTTCCAAAGATGAGGACGGCTTCTTTATGATGTATGAGGAAGCCTACATCGATAAGCATTGCCACAATAATGATGCAAAAGATGCTTATTTGGCAATGGTTCGTTTTAATCAGGCAATCGCACTGTTTATGGAGTATGCTTTCTATAACCCCGAAACGATGGTGATTATTACAGCCGACCACGAAACAGGTGGCTTGCAGATTGATGAAAACGGAGAATTCAAATATACATCGGAAGACCATACCTCAACCGACGTCCCTGTATTTGCTTACGGTGCTTATTCCGAGGCATTTGACGAAAAGACGATTGAGAATGTTCAAATCCCCAAGACCATTGCTGCAATGTTTGGCATTAAAATCGAGGGTACAGATCTCAAAAAGTATCCCGCACTTCTTCCCATAATGGAAACCAACAAAGAATAAAATAGCAAAGAGGCGGAGCCACGAGGCTCCGCCTGATTTTGTTTTCTATTTATTTCATCCCTTTTCCGGCACTAACAATCCATATCCGCCGTCGTTTCTCTTGTAGACTACGCAGGTGTCCTCGGTTTGGTCATCGATAAACACGAAGAATTGGTGACCGAGCAGATTCATTTGCAAAATGGCTTCTTCGGGGGACATCGGTTTTGCGGGGAAGGTCTTGGTGCGAATGATCTCTTCTTCTGCTTCGTCGGGGGTGTCGTCGTAGTATTCCTCAACTGCGGGAACGAATACGTTCTCACGTAATCTGCGCGCCAACTTGGTTTTGTTCTTGCGAATTTGACGCTCAATGTTGGTTACGGCATCGTCAAGAGCATCGCGAAAGCTCTCGGCTCCAACCTCGCTGCGGAACAGTGTGCCCGCAGCGGCTATGGTGATTTCGATGAATTTTTGATTATGTTTACAGCTGAGCGTGGCGGTTGCCGTGCCCTCGCCGGGGAAGAATTTTTCAAACTTAGCAAGCTTTTTCTCAATGAGGAGCTTCATATCCTCGTAGACATTCATTTGTCTGCCAATTACGCTAATTTTCATCTTGCTTTCCTTGCCTTTCTTTCGGTATTGCAAGAGATATCTCTCCTGCACTTATAGTATATCACATTTTTTGGCTTTTGTAAAGAATGTACAAAAAATGTTTACATTTTGCGAAAATATTGTCGAAAATGCGAATAATTTTTTCGTTTTTTTATAAAAAATGATTGACAAAAAGCATAAAAAATGGTATAATAAAAAAGATGGGGAATTTTTATTGCCCATCTTTTTAACACAAAAACACCATGGTGATACAATCCCTCAGTCAGCCGTGTGGCTGACAGCTCCCTTTACACAAGGGAGCCTTAATGTTGTTTCGCTTAGAAATGAGATTTTTGAGTGCAAATGAACTCAAAAAGCCTCCTTTGTGCAAAGGGAGGTGGCAAGGCGCAGCCTTGACGGAGGGATTGTTTTTGTTTGAATCTTTTGTTTCAAAACAGAAAGGCGGTCAGGGGAATGCCAAACGTTGAAGAAAAACTGCGAGAGTTGCGTGCAAAGCTCTTATATCACGCCAAGCGTTACTATGTGGATGATGATCCCGAAATTTCGGACTACGAATACGATATGATGTATGCCGAGCTTCTCAAACTCGAAGCCGAACATCCCGAATTTTTTGATCCGTCCTCTCCCTCGCAAAGAGTTGGTGGCAGACCGCTTGATAAATTTGAAAAGGTGACGCATACGGTACAAATGAACTCGCTCTCCGACGTCTTTTCATTTGATGAGCTACGCGACTTTTTAAATCGCGTAGCCGAGACCGTTCCCGAAGCGGAATATTCCGTCGAGCCTAAAATCGACGGTCTTTCGGTATCTTTGCGCTATGAGAATGGCATCTTTGTGCAAGGTGCTACGCGTGGAGACGGCTTTGTGGGCGAGGATGTTACCCAAAATTTGCGTACCATCTTTTCTATTCCAATGAAACTCTCCGAACCGCTGAACTTGACCGTTCGCGGTGAGGTCTATATGCCTCGCGCGGTATTCGAGCGCATCAATTTGGCGCGCGAGTCGGCAGGGCAGGCACTCCTTGCCAATCCGAGAAACGCCGCGGCAGGGTCTCTCCGTCAGCTTGACCCCAAAATTGCCGCCGAGCGAAAACTTGATATTTTCGTTTTCAACTTCCAAGAGGGAAGCCTCTATCTCGACGGTCGCGAGCCTGTGTCTCATACCGAAACGCTTACACGCCTTTCCGAATTGGGCTTCAAAACCTTGGAGAATACCGCTGTGGCAAATGATGCCGAGGACATCATTGCGCATATCGAAACGTTAGGCAAGCTGCGCGATGGTCTTGCTTATGATATCGATGGCGTGGTTATCAAAATCAACGACCTTGCCACACGCCGCACCTTGGGCGAGGGAACCAACACTCCCAAGTGGGCGGTGGCGTATAAATTCCCACCCGAACAAAAGCAAACCAAGCTCGA
>SVQS01000080.1 GCA_015065205.1 Oscillospiraceae bacterium | reverse complement strand
TCTGCGCGCTTGGTTTCGGACTTGACCTTCATATCAGCCTGTTGAACAGCCAGCTCTGCATCCTGCTCGGCAATCTTCTTTTCGGCCTCAACGCGAACAGCGTTTGCTTCCTGTTGTGCGTTTGCGGTTGCAATAGAGATGTCTCTTTGCGCGTTTGCCTTTGCGATCTGCGCGTTTTTACGAATCTGCTCAACGTTGTCGATACCCATATTCTCAATGGTGCCGGCACCGTCCTTGAAGTTCTGAATGTTGAAGTTTACAACCTCAATACCCAGCTTTTCCATATCGGGAACGACGTTTTCGGTAATCTTCTTTGCAACGCCTTGACGGTCCTGAACCATTTCCTTAAGACCTACGGAACCAACGATCTCACGCATATTACCCTCAAGAACCTGTGTAACAAGTTGAACGAGGTCGGCTTGACGCAGATTGAGAAGTGCCTCGGAAGCGCGTGCCAAAAGCTCGGGGTCGGAAGAAATTTTGATGTTGGCAACGCCGTCAACGGTTACGTTGATGAACTCGTTGGTGGGAACAGCTTCGCTCGTCTTAACGTCTACCTGCATTACGCGCAGGGAGAGACGGTCAACACGGGTAAAGAAGGGCATACGCCAACCTGCTTTACCAATCAGGATCTTCTTTTTGCCAAGACCTGTGATGATGTAAGCGGTATCCGGGGGAGCTTTGAGGTAGCCACTGATTCCAAGAATAGCAGCAAGTGCGAGCACGACGAGAATGGGGATCAAGAAATCCATAGTGTTTTCTCCTTTGAAAAATAGATTTTGTGTGCGATCCGCGGGACCACATTTATATTGTACCACGCAGTCACGTGACTGTCAAGGGGTTTCTTTTGATGTTTACAAATCGTTTACAATTGTTTTTCGGAGTCGGGATCAATGCCCATTTGACGCAAAAGATTGTTATTGAATTCCTCGGCGGTGTTGTATCCCATACGTTTTTGGCGGTTGTTCATGGCGGCAACCTCCAAAATGATGGCAAGGTTACGGCCTGGGCGAACAGGGATGGTAATAGAAGGAACCTGCAACCCAAGAATATCGATGGTTTCTTCATCCATGCCAAGGCGGTCATACATTTTGCCCTCAACCCAGTTTTCAAGCTGAATGACCAGGTTGATCTTTTCTGTCTCTTTAACGGCACCCATACCGAACAGGCGGCGCACGTCTACCACGCCAATGCCGCGCAGCTCTACGTAGTGCTTGATAAGCTCGGGAGCAGAGCCGACCAAGGTTTTATCCGAGACGCGCTTGATCTCAACGGCATCATCGGCAATGAGGCGGTGCCCTCTTTTGATCAATTCAATAGTGGTTTCACTCTTACCAACGCCGCTGTCACCAAGGAGCAAAATGCCTTCGCCATAAACCTCAACAAGGCAGCCGTGGCGTGTGATGCGAGGGGCGAGGTAATTGTTCAGCGCAGAGATGAGGCTTGCCATAATCTCGCTGGTTTTCAGTCTTGTACGCAAAATCGGCACGCCTGCCTTTTCCGCACGCTCGATGGCAGCGGTATCTACGGGTAGGTCTGTGGTGTAAATGATGGCTACGGGAGCGGCATCCACCAGCTTTTGCAGCATTACGCGTTTGGTACTGGGCTCAAGAGAATTGAGATATTTCGTTTCTGCTTTGCCGATAAGCTGGATGCGTTCGGGCTCGAACACCTCATAAAATCCCGCCAGTGCAAGACCGGGGCGGTTGACTTCGGGAGAGGATATTTGAATCTTTTCAAAATTGTCGGGTCTTACCACAATCTCCAAACGAAAATCTTCTGCTATCTTTGCAAGCGGAATTGTGTAAACTTGACTCATTAGGTATCACTCCTTTCAAAAAAGAGATCTTTTTCTTATTGTATCATAAAATAAGCAAAAAAGAAATGCTTTTTTCAAAATTCGGGTACTTTTTTATTCATATTCACAAAAAAGACATAAATATTTAGTATAATGTAAAAAAAGACGGAAGGAACGAAAGAATTTGAAAATAAAAATTTTGCGCTCGGCGGCACTTTTGATGGTGTGCGCAATGCTTGTCTGCAGCTTTCTCTCCTGCGCGAATGCAAAAAATAAAAAAGCGGTTGCCACGTCGGGAGAGTACGAAATTCCCTATGAACAGTTGCGCTTTGTAACGATGACCTACAAGGCAGAACTCGATGCACGCTACGGTGACGGCAATGCCGAAAACGGCACCATTTGGGATGACGTTGCCACCGCCGAACAATACCGTGCCGAGCTCGAAGAGCTTGTGTGGGGAACGATACGCGAGGATTATGCTATTCTGCAGGCCTGTGCCGCACGCGGCATTGGTCGCAAGGCTTTTGAGGGAAAAGACATCAAAAAGACCGTGGATCAAATGATTGATGACGAAATTGCTCAATTTTCCTCTAAAAGCGAATATAAGGACTTTTTGGAAGAGGTGTACGCCACCGAAAACATCCTTCGCTTCAAATACGCGCTTGACGAAATGAAATATCTTCTTCATGCTTCTATGAAGAAGGATGGTGCATTCCTGACCGACGAAGCTGCGTTTGAAGAATGGCTCGTTGACGGAAACAGTGCATACGTGCAGCATTTTTTGCTCTATCACGAAAGCGATGAGGAAAAAGAAGCAAACTACGTTACTTTGGAAAATGCCCGTCAAAAGTTGATCTCGGGTGAGTGGACGCTTACCGACTGTATCAACCGCGCAAACGAAGATACTTCTAATGTGGCGCCCTATTTTTTGGTTCGCAACGTGCAAAAGGACGCTTTGGTCAATGCCGCTGTAAAACTAAGAGAAGTGGGGGATGTGAGCGAAATTGTTGAGGTTGAGGGCGCGCTTTATGTGCTTGTTCGCATGGAAGAGACTCCGATCCTTGGTGCCAACGGCACCACCGAAACACCTCTTTCGCTTCAACTGAGCAATTTGTTGTCAACCTATCAATGGGCTATTGTTGGCGATGCCGTTAAAGTAACAAAGGAAAATCTCAATATCGAACTCAACGATTACGGCAAGAGCATTGATCTTGTTACTATGGAGTGACCTATAAGATAAAAAACAAGAAAGGAGAAACCGCTATGCAATTATTTGGCAATCGCCTTCACAATAATACGCATCGCCGAGGTACGCTCTCGCCACTTGCTATCATTCTCATCTGCGCCGGCGCGGCATTTCTCCTTACTATTATCATTGGACTTGTGCTCAACGTTTCGTTGGATGACGAAGCTTATGAACGCCTGACAAAAGGAGAGCAAAAGGAAGAAGAACAAAACGAAACGAACAAATCCTATACGCGCGATATTCATGCCGATGCATATGTGTTTGGTGAAGAAGGGGAGAGCGTTTGGGAGAATCTTTCCGAAATTTCAATCACACTCAACACACCCACGGGGCAAATCAATTATACGTCCGAGGTTGCAACCTTTCTTGGGATGGAATCTATCAAAGAGCACGTGCTTTATGATGCGATGGGGGAGGTCAATCTATTTGCCAATTTTGTTGGTGGCGTTTTCTATCCGCAGGCGCTTTACAGAGAGGGATCCGACCTGCAATATGCCGCCGCCGCAAAGGAATGTGCCTTAATGAAGGAATTTTTACACGCAGGCGGAAATGAGATTCTCTTGTGCGGCATTCCGTTCAGCCGCACCGACACGGCATCGATTTTGCGCTACGTCAAGCAAATCAAGGCGATGGCAGGCGATTCTCCCATAGGTGTTGCCGTACCGCTTGCCATAGCACGCGCCGACGGTGCATGGACGCTGCTTGAAAGTCTTGCTAAGGAATGTGATTTTCTTGCCATCGACCTGACCGAGACCGCATCTGTTGGCGGAGCGGAGCAGATTTTGACCGATGCACGCTACTACATCCAACAGTATGATATGCGCGTGGTACTCAGCGAGGTGCAAGAGGATCTGATTGTGGCTGCTTTCACCTATCCTGACGTGCAGATCATCACCCACTACGCACCGGCACTTCCGCCCACACCCGACCAACCGATTCAGTAAAGAGAAAATACAAAAATGCCCACCGCACAGCATTTTGGCTATACGGTGGGCATTTTATATTATCTTTTTCCTGTTTTAATTTCTCCGTGCTTTTCCTCATAGGACTCAATAAGGTCGCGAATGAGTATAAGTATTTGACTGTTGGCGCTTCTTCCTTCGTAATCTGCAATTACGTGCAATTTGTCCAGCATTTCTTCTTCAATTCTAATTGATAAACTTTTTGTAGCCATAAAAACCTCATTTTGAATTTATTATGTGTTTACTTTACACCTATTTTGTGTTAAAATGTTATATATAAACACAAAATGTGTTCAAAACGCATTCAATATAGAGGAGAAATATGAAATTGGCTATTATTGGTTCCAGAAGTTTAACAAATATTGATTTGGAGCAATATATTTGCGATGATGTAGAAGAAATTGTATCAGGTGGAGCTGTGGGTGTCGATTCTTGCGCGGCGCAATATGCAAAAAGCAAAGGTTTAAGGCTTACCGAATTTCTCCCGCAATACGAGCGGTACGGTCGAGTGGCACCTATCGTACGAAATAAAGAAATTGTAGATTATTCAGACGAAATCATTATTTTTGGGGATGGAAAATCAAAAGGAACACTGTCTGTTATAAAGTATGCTCAAAAAACGGGGAAATCCTATGAGATTATATATTGTAGTTAAAGACTTATTTTTTGAAATTTCAAAAAGAAAAGGACAGCGAATTTTGAAATCTGCTGTCCTATTTGTTTTTTTATTCCTTTAGATTACCGACATAATCAGCACGGCGAGAATAATGAGGGGCAGAGCAAATGTCATATAAGGGCGAATCCAACGGGGGAAGCGGATGCCTTTTTGGCCGCAGTTGACTTCTTCTTCAAAGCTTTTCCATCCCCAACCGTAGCGGGTGGTGCAGAAAAGAACGTAAGCTAAAGCACCTATGGGCAAGAGCAGATTGGAGACGATAAAGTCCTCTAAATCCATAAAGGATTTTCCAAAAACCGTAACATCGCTCCAAATGTTCAGGCTGAATACGCAGGGGAGCGAAAGAACAGCGATGAGTGCGATGTTGATAAAGGATACCGTGCGGCGCGAAAGGGGTGTGAGCTCAAGCCAAAAGGAAATGATATTTTCAAACACGGCAATCAAGGTGGAGAATGCCGCAAAGATCATAAACAGGAAGAAAAGCGCGCCAACGATGCGACCGCCGGGCATGGAGTTGAAAATGGAAGAAAGGGTAGTGAAAAGGAATCCTGCTCCAACCGAGCCTGCATCCGCGCTGACACCGTTGTTGTAGGTAAAGCAAGCGGGGAAGATGATAAGACCCGACATTAGGGCAACCGAGGTGTCAAGAGAGACGATGGTAACGGCTTCTCCAAGCAGGCGGCGCTCCTTGTTGATGTAGCTGCCAAAAATTGCAATCGAACCGATGCCAATGCTCAAGGTGAAGAACGCTTGTCCCATAGCGGCGGAAATAACAGTGCCAAGACCGGCTTCGTTCATTCTTTCAAACGAGGGGACGAGATAGAATTTCAAGCCTTCTGCGGCGTTGTCCAAGGTCAGAGAGTAGACGACAAGTCCTACCATCAGTACAAAAAGTGCTACCATCATCCATTTGGTAATGCGTTCAACGCCTTTTTGAAGCCCGAGCGAGCAGATCAAAAAGCAGATGACGATGGCGGCAAGGGTTGCACCGAGCGTGAGCCAAACGTTGCCTACCATATCGCCGAAAACGGTACCGAGTGCGGCATCTCCGTGCGCCGAGAGGATAGAACCGTTGAGATATTTGATACAATAAATGATCATCCACCCCGAAATGCAGGTGTAGAACATCATCAACAGGTAGTTGCCCGCAATGCCGAGGTATTTCATCCAGTGCCACTTTTGACCGGGACGCTCCAATTCGTCAAAGGATGTGGCAATACTGCGTTGCGATGCGCGGCCAACGGCAAGCTCTGCCGTCATGCAAGGCAGACCGAGTAAAATGAGGAATGCGATGTAGATAAGCACAAACACAGCACCGCCGTATCCGCCTGCCAGGATGGGGAAGCGGTAGACGTTTCCAAGTCCAATAGCACAGCCGGCAGAGAGCAGAATAAAGCCCAAGCGCGAGCCGAGTCTTTCACGTTGTTTCATAGTGTAACCTCGTTTCTTTTTTCGTCAGCAATCATTATGGCACACACGTGTGCAATTTACAAGAGATTTTTACATCAAAATCTGCTCGTTTATCACGAGGCGGAAGCCAAGTCCCAAGCATTCCGCCGCACGGCGACAAAGCAGCATACGTTCAAGAAATATCTCAAAATAATCGCTTACCGAGCCAATGCTCGTATCGATGGTAAGGGAAAGGGTGAGGAGCGTTTTTTCTTCGTTTACCGAAAGGGTTGATTTCTCCACCGAATAATTGACGCGGTCGTGAATATCAAAGCTGATGTGGTCGGTATTGCGCACACGAGAGCGGCGAACGTCGCTCTTATCTGCCAAAATCAGGGCGGCGGCAACGGCACTCACAGGTGTGCCCGCTCCCTCGTCGTGGTTCCCGATGGCGGTCATGATATCGGCGATATCGCGCGCATCAAAGCCGCGCTCGCGCAAGAGAGAAAACGCCATCACAGCACCGCTTTGGCAGTGGTCGTGGCGGTTGACAATGTTTCCAATGTCGTGCATATATCCTGCAATGCGGGCGATCTCCACATCACGCGCGGAGTAGCCGAGCAGAGATAGGATGCGCCCTGCTTCCTCGGCTACGCGGCAGACGTGGGGCTGATTGTGCTCGGTATATCCGAGCGCACACAAAGCGGCATCGGCTCGCTCAATATAGGTGCCAATTTCTTTGTCGTGGCGGATTTGTTCGTAGGTCATAGGGGCTTCTCCTCTCACACGTGTGTCGTTTTTTATCATTTTACCACATTTTGGACAGATTGTCAACACACGAGGGGGACATCAAAACAGTTCGCAGAGCCAATAAATCACACCGTAAATAAACCCTGCAAGTGTGCCATAGAGCAGAACGGGACCTGCTACGGTGAAAATTTTTGCGCCCACACCAAGAACCAGTCCCTCGGCGCGGCTGTCGATGGCTGGGGATACCACCGAGTTTGCAAAGCCTGTGATGGGAACGAGCGTGCCCGCACCTGCGCGCTTGGCAATGTTATCAAATACGCCGAGAGCGGTCAGGATCACCGCGGCGAGAATGAGGGAGACAGAGGTCAATGTTCCCGCGGTCTCCTCGTCAAAAGAGCAAAGATTTTGAAACACGTCCTTCAATACTTGCCCCACTGTACAAATTGAGCCGCCCACCCAAAAAGCCCAAAGGCAATCTTTTCCTATGGGAGAGCGAGGCGCGTGTGCGTCGGCAAAGCGGGCGTAGGTTTGTTTGCTGATTTTCATCGAATTTTATCCTTTCCAAACATTTTTGAATTTGCTGTTAGTGTTTGCACAAAAATTTACTTTTATACTGTTGACAACGCTCCAAAATGGGTATATACTATTTATAGAAAAAACGCACCGTATTTCAAATTAAGGAGCAAAACGTATGAATTGGGAAGAAATTTACGGCGGAATCAGAGCGTTTGCGGGTCGCGCCGCAACCAAAATCAATCAAACGGCCGATATGGCAACCTTGCAGGTCAAGCTTACTATGGCCGAACACAAGTTAGAGGAAGCCTATGCTGCACTTGGCAAAGCATCTTTCGGTCATTTTGTAGAGGATAAAGAGAATTTTGATCAGATATCTGCTTGCATCACAAACGTGAAGAATGCAATGTTGGAGATTCGTTCCATCAAGCAACAAATCGAAGAACTCAGAGCGCGCGCTCTTGAAGCCGAAAAAGATGTGAAAATCTTCAAGGATACCGTTTCCGAAACTGCCGCCGAGGCTGCAAACGCCGTTAAGGTTGCAAAGGCCGCCAAAGAGGATGCCGAGCAGAGAGCCGCCGCTGTGCGCGCAAAGCAAGAAGAGGAAGCCGAACCTCTTGAGGTCTTTGATTTTGACGATGACGATTTCATCACCGATGTCTCCAACTCCGAAGATGCCGTTGAAATTGATTTGGAAATAGAAGAATAAAAAAAGTGCAGAGTGCAGAATGCAGAGTGCAGGGTTAAATATCGAAATGTAGAGTTAAATATGAAAAGCGGGCGATTCACGATCGCCCGCTTTTTATTGGTATCCCAAATAAACCCCCAGTTCTACTGGGGGAGCGGTAAACGAGCGGAGCAAACAATAAAGAGGGCGAGCTATAAGCAAGCCCGAAACGAAAAAGGGTTGAAAAGAGTTAAACCTCCAAGT
>SVQS01000079.1 GCA_015065205.1 Oscillospiraceae bacterium | reverse complement strand
GTATTTGTTGGCAACGTCTGTGTTGACGCAAATCGCCTTTACCGAGCCGATGTGCAGATATCCGTTGGGCTCGGGCGGAAAGCGGGTGTGGATCTTCAAGCCGGGATTAGCAGTCAGATCCTGATCAATAATATCGTGTATAAAATTCTTTTCAACTTCAGCCATTTTCGTTATCCAAAACCTTTCTTAAAGCCTTAATCCAGTCTTTCAATCATGCTTTCAATACGGCAAACGGTGTTGCATTTGCCAAGAATCTGCATAACGGTGTAAAGATCGGGAGCATTCATTTTACCCGTAACCGCTACGCGCAAAAACATACTGACATCGGCAATACTGCCGCGATATTCCTCGGGTGATGCCTTGTATGCTTTCATATCGTCTGCATAACCGATCTCGCGTGCAATTGCTTTGATCTTTTCAAACCAAGTATTCATATCATCAGCTATATCAAATGTGGCGAGGAACTTTTCAAGTGCTGCCTTGATGTCGGCGCGGTCAAAATCATGGGGGTAAGCATCCTCTTGCTTGCCGTCAAAGAAGAATCCCATATAAGGCTTGGCATCGGCCCAAGTAGCCAGGTCTTTTCTCGGCTTCTTACCACCGCGACCGATAGCAAAGATGGATTCTGTGAACGCGGGATCGCGAGCGAGCTTTTCGCCAAATTCGGGATCAAATTGCAAAGCCCAAGCAGTAACTTGCTCGGTAACCTCTTTTGCACTCATACGGGAGATGACGTTTTTGCTGACGTCATTGAGCTTGTTAAAGTCAAACAGACAACCCGAAACACTCATCTTTTTGATGTTGAAGGGGAAGTCGGTGTAGGGCTTGTCTGCATTTTGTGCGTGCCATTCCTCATAGTTGGAGTTGAGAAGCGTCATAATGTATTCGCAAACGCAAGCAGGAGCGTAACCCATACGGCTGTAATCGTCCATATTTGCACCCATATCGCGCTTGGAGAGTTTTTTCTTGTTGCCGTTCTCGTCAAGGCGCATAATTTGCGCAATGTGCAAATATTTGGGAAGCTTAAAGCCAAGGTAACGGAACAGCATAATATGCTTGGAAAGGCTGGGGAGCCATTCCTCACCGCGAATAACGTGTGTCGTGCCCATCAGGTGGTCGTCCACTGCGTGTGCAAAGTGATAGGTGGGGATTCCGTCGGATTTGAGCAGAACGAAGTCCTCATCGTTTTCGGGAATTTCCAATTTACCCTTTACAAGATCGGTAAAGGGCGTTTTCTTTTCGGGGTCACCGTCAGCCAAAAGGCGCAAAACGAAGGGATTTCCCTCGGCAAGATTGGCTTCTACCTCGTCGATGGTGATGTTGCGAGCCGCCAGCATTTTTTCACGTTGTTCGGTTTGATCCTCGTGCCAGTCTTTGGCTTTTATTTCTGCCTTCTTGTCCACCGCGTTAAGAGCCTCAAGCTCTTCTTTTGTGGTGAACACAGGATAAGCCTTGCCCTGACTAACGAGTTGCTTGGCAAACACGTGATAGATGGGACCGCGTTGGCTTTGCTTATAGGGACCGTAAATGCCCTTGTCACAAATCTTGCCGTTCTCACCAATTACAGCACCCTCGTCAAAGCATACGCCATAGTGTGCAAGTGTGCGAATGAGACCTTCAGCCGCGCCGTCAACCTCACGCTTTGCATCGGTATCCTCAATACGCAAGTAAAATACACCGCCGCTTTGATGTGCGAGGCGTTCGCCAATAGTAGAGGGGAAGAGACCGCCAAAGTGTACAAATCCCGTAGGGCTGGGAGCAAAACGAGTAACCTTTGCACCCTCGGGAAGATTGCGGGGCGGGAATTTGGCTTCTACATCCGCAGGAGTTTCGGTTACATTTGGGAAGAGAAGTTCGGCAAGCTTTTGATAATCCATAATATGTGAAATCCTTTCTTGTGGAAATTGACAAAGTCAAAGTAGTGCGCAGTTTTGCACTGCATCACCGAGGTCGGTTGGAGAGCCATGACCCGGATAGATGATAAGAGAGTGGTCAAGCATCGAAAGTCGCGCAAGAGATTGGCGAAGCTTGTAGGGATCGCCGCCATACAAATCGTAGCGACCAAATCCGCGATCAAAGAGTGTGTCACCCGTGATCAGGATGTCATCCCCACACAAATAGCACACCGAGCCTTCGGT
The DNA here is from genome assembly GCA_015065205.1 of Oscillospiraceae bacterium. GTDB lineage: Bacteria > Bacillota > Clostridia > Oscillospirales > CAG-272 > UMGS1865. The sequence goes on along the minus strand of SVQS01000079.1, from coordinate 6,405 downwards.
GTGACCGGGGGTGTGGAGCATACGAATTTGCTCCTTACCAAGCATCAGTACATCGCCCTCGCCAAGTGTTTTTTCAGGAGTCCGATAGGTACGGTTCTGTCCGAAAAAGATATAAAATGCATTTTTGTGAGCATCCGACGGCATATCTGCATCACCCATGTGAATATGGGCAGGAACACCGGTTTTCTCGCGGAGCGTATCAAGCGAGCAGATGTGGTCAAAGTGCCCGTGCGTTAATAGAATGTATTGCAAAGTTGCGCCGTGCTCGGCGACTTTTTGCAAAATGACGTCGGCATCTGCCGAAGGGTCAACCACAGCGGCCTTGTCGCCACTGATGAGCAGATAGCAGTTTGAGCCGAAAGAACCGGGAAAAAGATTGTAAATTTCCATTATTCAGCCCCCTCTGCAAATCAACTTTACCCTATATTATAACACGAAAAAAATTATTTGTCCACTTGTTTTTTATAAAAAAACAAGATTTTTCACTTTTTATTTACGGTTTTGGCGGAATATTTCAAATGCCATTACCGTTGCGGCAGATGCCGCCGAAAGAGAACCGCTAAATTCGCGACCGTAGTCGATGCGTACGATACGGTTAGCAGCATCCAAAAGCGCGCGAGAGATGCCACGCTTTTCACCGCCCACCACCAAAAGAACGGGGTAGGAGAAATGCTCATCAAACACCGAGACAGAGTCGCGAATTCCTGCACAAAGAACAGTGTATCCCGCATCTTTAAAGAGTCTTACGGCATCCTCCCCCTCGGCTTCTAAAATGGGCATACACTCCGAAGCACCTGCCGACGCGCGTGCAACAACACCGGCGGCAGTCATCCAGTTGCGGGGCGGCAGAATGACACCGCTCACACCCGCCGCATAAAGCGAGCGAATGGCGTAACCGAAATTGTAGGGGTCTTCAATCCCTTCAAGATAAACGTAAAAGCTATCGGGGCGAATATTCTCGGCGCAGAGTACGGGAATGGTGCGCCGTGTGCAAAGTGCCAAAATACCGCCGTGTGTGTTGCCCACAGAAAGGCGATCAATTTCCTCGGCATCAACAAACTCAACAGGGAAGCCGCGCTCGTGCGATTTTGCCGTTAGAAAACCGATCTGCGCGGCTTTCGACTTCCTTTTTGCGCGGTCTATAAGTATCTTTTCAATTTTACGGTCGTTGACTTCATCGGAATTGAGAAGGGCAGAAATCGAGGTCATTCCTTCCAAAATATCCGAGGCGGCAAAGCGTTTTTCTTCTTTTAACATAAAAACAGATCCTTTTTTATTAAATCACTTCTAAATCTTGGTGGTTGTGCATAGTATCAAACAGAGAGAACCCGAATAGAGGAGGATGCAATATGATCTCTGATTGGACCGGACGGGAGCGATGCGTTGTGTTGGGAGACTATCTGTTGGAGCATGCCGCTACCGTAAGAGAGGCCGCACGCGTGTTTGGAGTCAGCAAGAGCACAGTACATAAGGATGTTACCGAGAGGCTACGTCACGTCAACAATGCCTTATATTTGCAGGTGCAGGAGCTGCTTACCAAAAACAAGCAAGAGCGGCATTTGCGTGGCGGTGAAGCCACCCGAAAAAAGTACACCGCAGAGCGTCAAATAGGGGAGTCTTGAGAAAAAATTCGCAAGAAAATAGAGCAAATCCCATCAATTAAATTATATTATATCATATAATGCACGCGTTTGCAATTCTTTTTAGAGAAAAACAATGCAAAAATCAAAGGATGGTGGGAAAGAGAAAAAGGGATGCACGCATTGTTGCATAAATTGAGGATATTTGAGTGATCGGCAGGGGATTTTTTCCTCTGCCGCATTCCATTGTAAAGGCAGGAACAGAGAGCTTTTCGGCACACCAATCCGAGAGACCGCCGTACGCGGCAAGTCCCTCTGCGCGACAAAGACGGTAGCCTGTTAATTCCGAAAGTCGTCTTGCAGTAATACCACCCTCACGTTTTGCTTTGCAGGGAGGAGCAAAAATTTCTTCACCTTGCGTATGCAAGGTCATAACTCCCCTCCACGGCATAGAAAACCGTATCAAATTGCAAAGTGCCGCCACCTCGGGTTCACTTTCGGCACACTCACCGCTATACCGTGTGGGCGCGCCTTTTTTGATACCTTGCTCGCGCTCAAGCTTTTTGTATTCTTCAAATCCCGCATCATAATTGTGATTGAGGTCAACACCGCGTGCATTTGCCTGCCAAGAGGAAAAGTCTGTACCGCCCCCGTTCATCTCCATCAGACGTTCGCGGAGCGGATTGTTCTCGTTAACACCGTGAATTTGATATTCCACACCGTCCGGATTGATCATGGGGAGAATAGAGAGCGTATAACCGTTCAAAAGGTCGCAAGGATAAATTCCGTAAATGCGCTCCTTTGCCTCTATCACACGGCAAAGCTCCTCGCAAAACTGTGTCAGGATGAGGGAAGTAATCCACTCCATTCCATGGTGTGCACCCACGTAGAGCACTCGTCGACTGCCACTGCCGATGTGCAGAATAGGGATGGCGCGGTCAAGGATAGATGTGCCTATGTAAGAAAGAGTAACAAATGGATACGCATCCGCCAGATCATGTACGCGTTCCATCATTGCGCCATAATCGAACGCGCGAGCGTTGTCTTGTATTTTGGGCATAAAATAAACCTCCTGTTCTGAATTTTCTATATCAGTATATGAAAGGGATGAAAAATTGACAAATAGGTTGACACACGACCGTGGAATGTGGTATAATAGGTTAGAAATTTTTGCGGAGGTGCTGTGTGCAAAACATTTTATTTGACGAACTTTGCATCAAACGAATCAAAAAGTATTTTTTGATTTTTTCAATCGCTTGTGCTGGCTTTATATCTGCTATTTATACGCCTGTTTACCTTTTGCTCTCTACAAATGCGCTATGGGATGGCTCGATCCTTTTGTTTCTTTGGACGGAGCTGATTGGTCCCATAATGGAATTTTCATTTTACTGGGGCTCGTTTGCTTTCCTTATTTATACATACTTGCGCTTTGGTAAAAAGCAAATCAAGCAGTTTATTGTTATTTATGCCACTGCTGTGGTAGCAAGATATCTATTTACAATGCTTGCAACCTTTTCTCTTATGACTTTTCCGGGGTGGAAAACCTTTTGGGAAGAGGAGTTTTGGGGAGCTCTTTTCAGCGCGCTTATGGACTGCTTGCAAATGCTGGGTGTTCTTCTGCTTGTCGAATTTTGTTGCCATCGTCCTTTGTTGCGTGCCAATCCTTATTCCAAGGATGAAGTTGGGAGAAATCTAATAGCAGGTTGTTTTCCGATAGAAGGGCTTTTCAATCTTCAAAATCCGCTCTCCAAGGTTTGTTTCTTTTCGGCACTTATTCCCGCGACATTAAAAATGCTTTCGCGATTGTATTATGATATTTTCTTTTGGGGTGCTCCGCAGAGTATTGAAGAGTGGTTTTTGGTAGCCACTTATTACGTTGGCGACATTGCCGCGTTTTTCATCGGTTATTTTCTGCTTTCGTATCTTTTGCAGACGTTTTATGCCAATGAAACCAAGAGACAAATTGAGTTTGAATCTTAAAACAAATTGAACCCAAAGAGCTTTGCTTCGGCAAGGCTCTTTTTTAGCACTCGGTTGTAATATTAACAAAATGTTCACAACTTTATTAGAAAAAACCATTGACAAACAGACAAAAACGTGGTAAATTTATATCGTAGATTAGCACTCAAGCAAACCGAGTGCTAAAAAACACAAAAAAGCAGCGGAAAGGAGCAAATTGGCCGTGAAGGATGAAAATCGTGGATTAAGTGAGCGAAAAAAGCAAATATTAAAAGCGATCGTTGACGCGCACATCGAGGGCGGCGAGCCTGTTGGCTCCAAGTATATTCTGCAAAGTCAGCACATCAACTGTTCCTCGGCAACCATCCGTAACGAGATGGCAGAGCTTGAGGAAATGGGATATCTTGAGCAGCCTCACGCATCTGCGGGGCGTGTTCCCAGCGAGCTTGGTTACCGTTTCTATGTTGACGCATTGATTGAGCGTTATGCAATGACTACCAATGAAATCGCACAGATAAATGCTTTGCTCAAGGCAAAAATGGGGGAGCTCGACCAAATCCTTTTGGCGGCATCCAACCTGGCTTCGGCTATGACCAACTATACGGGCATTGCCATTAAGCCAAAACTTCATTCTGTCAGTGTTGAAAAATTCGAGACCATTTATCTCGATCCCGATCACATTATTTTGGTAGCGGTCGATTCCGATGGCAACGTCAAGAGCAAGCATCTGCATTCCGAGACGCAAGCCTTCTCTCAGGCGGCGGTCACCAAATTGGCGCGTGTGCTCAATTCCACGCTTGTCGGTCTTTCTGCCGAGCAGATTACGCTTCCTATTATGATGCGTATTGAGCAGGAGATGGGAATTGACAGTGCTATTGTGAGCGATGTTATCAAGGTCATTTATGATCTGCTCAACGAGTCCGATCACGGAGAAATGCGTGTGAGCGGCATTGACAGACTCCTGCAATATCCCGAATACAGCGATGTCACTCAGCTCCAAGGACTGCTTGGAACGCTTGAAAAGAAAGAGGATATCTTAAATCTCGTTTCGCAAAGCGAAACAGAAGACATTAACGTTCTCATCGGCTCCGAAAGTCAGGTCAAGGTGATGAACAATTCCGCACTGGTGTTCAAGCCCATCGTTAAGGATGGCAAAACACTGGGAGCTATCGGCATTTTAGGACCGCGGCGTATGGACTACGCAAAGGTTCTTGCAACGCTTGAGGGGCTCAGCGGCAACATATCCAATATGATACACACGAACAAACAAATCAGTGGAGGAGATTCCGATGGAGGAAATGAAAACCGCGGCGAATGAGGAGCAAGTAAAAGCCGAAGCGCCGAAGGCAGATAAAAAGAAAGCCAAAAAGGTCGATGCCGAACTTGCAGAACTTGCAAAAAAATTAGAAGCAAAAACTGCTGAATGCGAGGAATGTAACGATAGATATATGCGTATGATGGCGGAGTACGATAACTTCCGCAAGAGAAGCGCAAAAGAGAAGGAGGGCGTGTGGGCAGATGCTTACAGCGATTGCATTGCTCACCTGCTGCCCATCCTGGATAATCTTGAGCGCGCAAGCAAATCCGATAACGTTGAAGCCGTTACCAAGGGGCTTGAAATGACTGTTAAGGCATTTGACGACGCTATGGATAAAATGGGTGTTAAAGAGATCGAATGTAAAACGTTCGATCCCAACCTTCACAATGCAGTAATGCACGTGGAGGATGAGCAGTATGGCGAGGGTGAGATCGTAGAGGTCTTCCAAAAGGGCTACTGCAAGGGTGACAAGGTCATCCGTTATGCGATGGTCAAGGTTGCAAACTGACGTCGCAATCAATTTGTTTGAAATTTAGTTTTATATATTTGGAGGTAAATTATTATGGGAAAAATCATTGGTATCGACTTGGGTACAACCAACTCTTGCGTAGCAGTTTACGAGGGCGCAGAGCCCATCGTTATCCCCAATCCCGAGGGAGCAAGAACCACTCCTTCCGTTGTGGCATTTTCCAAAACGGGTGAGAGAATGGTAGGACAGGTCGCAAAAAGACAGGCAATCACAAACCCCGATCGCACAATCATCTCCATCAAGCGTGAGATGGGCACGGGCTTCAAAAAGGAAATCGACGGCAAAAATTACACACCTCAAGAGTTCTCCGCAATGATTCTGCAAAAGCTGAAATCCGATGCAGAGAGCTATCTCGGCACCACCGTAAATCAGGCAGTTATCACCGTTCCCGCATACTTCTCCGATGCACAGCGTCAGGCTACCAAGGATGCCGGCAAGATCGCAGGTCTTGAGGTTCTGCGTATCATCAACGAGCCGACGGCTGCAGCACTTGCTTACGGTATGGATAAGGAAGCCAACCAAAAGATTATGGTATTCGACCTTGGCGGCGGTACCTTCGACGTATCTCTGCTTGAGATCTCCGATGGCGTATTCGAGGTTCTCGCAACCAACGGTGACACTCGCCTTGGCGGTGACGATTTCGACCAACGTATCATCGATTGGATGGCTGACCAGTTCCAAAGAGAGAACGGCGTAGACCTTCGCCGCGACAAGATGGTTCTGCAAAGACTGCGTGATGCAGCAGAGAAGGCAAAGATCGAGCTTTCAGGCATGACCTCTACTTCTATCAACCTGCCTTTCATCACGGCAACCGCGGCAGGACCCTTGCACTTTGAGGCAACCTTGACTCGCGCAGAGTTTGATCGCATCACATCCGACCTCGTTGAAAGAACGATGGTTCCCACTAAGAAGGCGCTTGCCGATGCAGGTCTTTCTGTAAATCAAATTGATAAGGTGCTTCTCGTTGGCGGTTCTACCAGAATTCCTGCAGTTCAAGAGGCAGTTAAGAAGTTTATCGG
>SVQS01000078.1 GCA_015065205.1 Oscillospiraceae bacterium | reverse complement strand
GGAGTTTTTCTATGAAAAAACTGATATCTGTTCTTTTGGTTTCTGCTTGTCTGATTGCTATTTGTGCGTGTCAAAAGAAGCCCGAGGGGCCGCTGGATACCGAAAATCCCTATTTTACGGGCAAGGTGATTGAAATTGAAGAGCGTGGGTGCCTTATGGAGGTTACCAACACCGGCAACGGCAATTTTTACGTTGGCGAAAGAATTATTGTGAACACCAATATCGAGGGCTGTCCAAAATATAAGGTTGGCGACCATTTGCGCATTTCTTTCGATGGCAAGGTTGCGCTGTCTCTCCCCGGTCAGGTGCTCAATGTTTTCTCGGTTGTCAAAACCGATGCCAATGGGAATCCCTGAACAATGATAGAAAACAGCACTTCGATTTTTCGTCGATTTGCTGTTTTTTATTTGCAAAAAATTGTATCCCCCTATTTACTTTTGGAATATCCTGTGGTATAATGAAACTAGTCAACATTCGGCAGACGGGAATGGTGAGAAAATGAAAGAAAAAACCAAAGAAAAAATCAAAATATGGGCCAAAAAGCTGATAGGGTTTTTACTCAATCCGCGCTTTCTTTTGTGCTTCGGCTTGGCGTGGATGATCACGAACGGCTGGTGCTATGTCTTTGTTGGTGTTGGCACGATTTATGAAATCGGTTGGATGTTCGCCGTGGGAACCGCCTATCTGGCGTTCTTGTGGCTCCCGTTCACACCCGAGAAGATCGTTACCGTTTTCATCTCCATCGCTCTTTTGAAGTGGATTTTTCCCAAGGATGAAAAAACGCTTGCAGTCCTTGTTGATATGTATCAAAAGGCAAAGGATGCGCTCAAGAGCAAAAAGAAGAAGAAAAAAGACAATGCCCCCGAGGATGAAACCGGCATCGGTGGTTGATACATCAGCGTCGTCTCTTGACTTTTTCGCGTTTTTATGATATAATGATGGCAGGTAAGGCGAGAAAACACCTTTGCCTGCCCAAATTTTTTATAGGAGGTGCTATATGGGCATTGAGTTTGACCCCACCAGTTTGATTGTGATTGCAGCTTGTATCGCTGTTTTTGCCGTGCAGTTGCTTTTGTGTTTGTTATCCCGACGCGTGCTTGTGCGCCTCATTCCCACCATTCTTGCCGTTCTTTTTGCAGGCGGTTGCTTTGCAATGATCTTTCTTTCCACCGGGTGGGATGCGATCGGATATCTGCTCCTTGCCACGATCGCATGTTTTCCCGTGGCGGCTTGTGTTTTAGCTTGGATCATCTTTTTTGTGGTTTGGATCATCAAAAAGATTACGGGTAATGATTAAGAAAAAGGGTTGCACGTTTTTTGTGCAACCCTTTTTGTAAAATGAAAACCACGCGATATACAGGGGGCGATTTGCGAGAGGGCGTACCGTCGTTCAAACTCGCGCGACAGGCGAGTTTGGCTAAAAAACAAAGTTATTGCGCACTATCGGAATATATGGTATACTATATGTGAAAGCAGAGCTCGGCTTATTACTCGAAAGTGAGGTGTTAATGTGAACAACATTGGTCAAAGAATCAAACAACTACGCAAAAAGAATGATTTTACACAAGAAAAATTGGCCGATTTACTCGGCGTTACGTATCAATCTGTCTCAAAATGGGAGTGCGGTACCACGATGCCTGATATTGCCATGATTGCTCCGTTGGCGCGCCTGCTTCAGGTCTCTGCGGACGAACTGCTTGGGATAAAATCTGTGGAACAAGATGAGCGAAAAGCTTATTTCGACTCGGAATTTGTGGAGTTCTGGAAGAAAGATGATCACGAAGCGGACTATTTACTTGCAAAACAAGCTGTGAAAGAATATCCGGGAGAATACAAATATTGGCATTGGCTTGGTACGGTTGAATACTATATTTCATTTGACCGTCAGAACCATGAAGAGTTTCTTGAAATGATGGATAATTCTATACAACATAATCTTATAGCTTACGAAAATGGCGCAGATGAAAAGTGGAAAAATACTGCTCTCTGGAATATCATCTGTGCATACAAATACAGTAACCGTATTGAAGAGGCAAAAAAATATGCGAATTTATATCCCGAAAGTGATCCTACAAGTCGTGATGATGCTATGGAAATTTGTCTTGATGGAGAGGAGTTGCTGGTGCATCAGCAGGGAATGCTATCAGATGCACTTTCAAAACTTTGCGGCATACTTGGCAAGATGTGGGTATTCGGAGATGCGACAGATCCACGAGTTCGCGCCGGCGTAGAAGCAGAGAAAACAATTATCGAATCCATTATTTCTGATGGTAATGCATTGCGTTTCAACATATATCTTAGTGGCATCCATGAAAAACTTGCTGATATTGCACTTGCATCCAAAGATTATGATACTGCTGTAAAAGAACTGGGAAACGCACGAAAATATGCAGTTGCAAGTGATAAAGCACAAACATCCGGCAAACAGTATTATACTTGCTTGCTTCTCGATCACTATGATTACGATTATTCGGATTGCAGACCATGTGGGTCAGTTGAAAAGGATTTGTTGGAGCAATTAAAAGAAAATAAAAAATACGCTGCTCTTCGCGACCGCGAAGATTTCAAAATCTTGTTGAATTGAAAAATAAAAAGGTTTACAAAAATAATATCACAGTAGTCAAAAGGAACATCCATGCCACCAAAATTATTATAATGGGCAGGATGTTCCTGATTTTTTGTTCCTTTCCGGTAACTCTGCCGCCCCTCTTGACAATTTCACAAAGATATGATATAATAAAAGCAGGGAACGGGCGCAAGCCCGTATTTTACTGTCATCAACCTTTTTGGAGGTAATATATGAATTACGATGTCATTATCATTGGTGCGGGGCCGGGTGGAATTTTTTCGGCTTATGAGCTTTCCAAACTGAATCCCTCGCTCAAAATTGCCGTTTTCGAGGCAGGACACGCTCTATCAAAGCGCAAATGCCCAATTGATGGCGAAAAGATCAAATCCTGCATCGAGTGCAAATCCTGCTCCATTATGAGCGGCTTTGGCGGTGCGGGTGCTTTTTCCGATGGCAAATATAACATCACCAACGATTTTGGCGGTACGCTGTATCAGTACATTGGCAAGCAAAAGGCCATTGACCTGATGAAATACGTTGACGAGATCAATATGCTCTACGGCGGTGAGGGCACAAAGCTCTATTCCACCGCGGGCAGCAAATTTAAGAAGATCTGTATGCAAAACGATCTGCACCTCTTGGATGCATCGGTTCGTCACCTTGGCACAGACATCAACTACGTGGTGCTTGAAAATCTCTACAATCACCTTTGCAACAAGGTAGAGTTCTTCTTCGACACGCCCGTAGACAGAATAGAGCGCGAGGACGGCGGTTACCGCATCTTTTGCGGCAAAAAGGAATATACCGCCGAGAAGTGTATTATTTCCGTTGGACGTAGCGGCTCCAAATGGATGGAGACCGTTTGCCGCGATATGGACATTCCCACCGAGTCGAGCCGCGTAGATATCGGCGTGCGCGTCGAGCTTCCTGCCGAGGTTTTCTCGCACCTGACCGATGAGCTTTATGAAAGCAAAATTGTTTACCGCACACCCAAGTACGGCGATAAGGTCCGCACGTTCTGCATGAACCCCCGTGGCGCGGTCGTTAACGAAAACACCAACGGCATCATTACCGTGAACGGTCACAGCTACGAAGATCCTGCAAAGCACACGGCAAACACCAACTTTGCATTGCTTGTTGCAAAGCATTTCTCCGAGCCTTTTAAGGATTCCAACGGCTATGGCGAGTCGATTGCAAGACTGAGCAATATGCTTGGCGGCGGCGTTATCGTACAACGCTTTGGCGACCTCATTCGCGGTCAACGCTCCACGGCAAAGAGAATTGAGGAGTCCTTTGTTACCCCCACGCTCAACGCAACCCCGGGAGACCTGAGTCTCGTGCTTCCCAAGCGCATCCTTGACGGTATTATCGAAATGGTCTACGCGCTTGATAAAATTGCCCCCGGTACCGCAAATGATGATACGCTCCTTTATGGCGTAGAAGTAAAGTTCTACAATATGGAAGTCAAGGTCAACGAGCACCTCGAAACAAAGTACGACGGTCTCTATATCATTGGCGACGGCAGCGGCATCACTCACTCGCTCTCTCACGCCTCCGCCAGCGGCGTGTATGTAGCAAGACAGATTGCGGGGGAGAACTAAAGATTATGGCGAAAAAGAAAGCAAATAAAAAGAAACGCACGAAGGAAAAGGGCGCAAATAAAAAAGTATTGTTGATAATCAATATCTTTTTGGTGTGCTCCATCGCGTTCTGCTGGTTACTCATAAGTAGTAGACGATATGAATTTGTTAGGGATGGTTTCCCTTTTTGGCAGATTTCTCTTGCTTTGACATTTGTGGCTGTAGCTGCACTTTGGGTTTCGAAATTTGCTAAAAAGATTTTGCGTGATAGGGGAAGGGGGACGGTTATTGGATTGGCTTTTATTGTAGCGTTTTTCGCGTTTTTTACCACGATGGTCCTTGTTTCTCATCTAAATCACATCTTCGATTTCAGCGAGCCGGAGAGATACACAGTGGCAATAGAAAATGAGGATTACGACATTGGTTACGGAAAAGCCCCTGGGCATCACAAATTTATCGTGACCATTGACGGCGATACTTTTGACATCGAAGTACCTGTAACTCACTATTATCAATTCCGTGAGGGCGACCTCTACGTTGTGGAATACCACAAAGGCGCATTCAATGAGCCCTATTATATCGGCGTTGGAGCGCCAACAAATAATGATTAAACAAAAAGCGGCAGTTTTCTCTGCCGCTTTTTGCTATTATAATCGTTTGTTTTACTTTTTGTCGATATGTCGGCTATGCCGACTCGATATATTTGCCTACGGCAAATTCGATATATTCTCGTTTCACTCGAATTCGATATGATATAAATCCGCGCTCACGCAGTGAGCATATCGAGTGCGAAGCACATATCGAGCGCTTGCGCAGCAAGCATTATATCAGAAAATCCGCGCAAGCGGATTTATATCGATGGTGCACCTGCCTATGGCAGGTGCGCCAATAAATCATTTTGCCATTGCGGAGGCGTTGTAATACTTCAAAATTTTGATGGCCTTTTCGTTGGGCTCAAAGTAGAGGGCCTGATGCTTGCCACTTTCGGCATCATCCCAAAGAGCGACCCAAATGCCCTCAGCACCTGCCTCAGACACGGCAAAGATGGTGTTCTCAGCAGCAAATGCTTCAATCTTGGATTGATTCAACTCGGTTGCAGGGAAGATAGCGGAGAAGTTTTGGATGCGAACCTTGGTCAGGTTTTTGCGTGTACGGTTACCGAGAATACGGTTAACGGTGAGCTCGCCCGAGAAGAAAGAGTACTCATATTCTACCTGCGTAAATCTCCAAGTGAGCCAAACGATGATCCACAAAGAGAGGGGAATGAAGCACATCAGGGGCAAGAAGATTTTGCTACCTGCGCCAAGACCCAAAATGATGGCGGCATAAAGCACGTAGCCTACAATAAAAAGAGCCTTTTTGGTTTTGAGAGCTTTGTTGTTGGCTTCGGCAACGGCATATTCAAAGGGAGCGCCGCTCGAACCAAATCCGGAATCACTGTTCATAATGGTACCTCCAAAAATATTTTCCTTATTATACCACAAAAAGGTGGGTTTGTCAATGGGGTGCTTCATTTTTGACAAAATTATCAACCAATGCTGATTCAAAAGCATGTATTTCATATGGATTTGCTATTGACATTTGAACGACTATCAAGTATAATAAAAAGGAATTTAAAAAGTAGAAAGGTGGACGTTTTTATGAAAGCAGTTATCACCGTAACGGGTAAAGATACCGTTGGAATTATCGCTGATGTCGCGGCAGTTTGCGCAAAATACCGCGCCAACATTCTCGATATTACGCAAAGCGTACTTTCCGAATATTTTGCAATGATCATGTTGGCAGACATTGACGCTTTGGACGTGGAATTTGCCGATTTTGCCGATGCACTCACAAAGCTTGGCGAGGGTAAGGGGCTGATGATCCACGCAATGCACGAGGATATCTTTAACACGATGCACCACATTTAAGGAGTGGACACGATGATCAATACGCATGATGTTTTAGAGACTATCAATATGATCCGCGAGGAAAACCTCGACATACGCACCATCACTATGGGAATTTCTTTGTGGGATTGCGTTAGCGAGGACGTGGATCGTTTTTGTGATAAGATTTATGATAAAATCACTACGCGCGCCGAGCGTTTGGTGGCAACCGGTAACGACATTGAAAAAATGTACGGTATTCCGATTGTCAACAAGCGTGTGTCTGTCACGCCTATCTCGCTTGTAGGCGGTGCGGCATCTCCCGAAGGATATCTCAAAATCGCACACACTCTGCAACGCGCAGCCGATACACTCGGCATCAACTTCATAGGCGGATTTTCCGCACTTGTGCAAAAGGGAATGACCGAGGGCGCGAAGAACCTCATTTCCATTCTTCCCGAGGCACTTTCCGAAACAAGAAATGTTTGTTCCTCTGTGAATGTAGCATCTACCAAGGCAGGTATCAATATGGATGCTATCGCTCTGATGGGTTCTACCATCAAGCGTGCGGCATATCTGACACGCGATGAGAACTCCATTGCTTGTGCAAAGCTGGTTGTGTTTGCAAACGTACCCGAGGATAATCCGTTTATGGCGGGGGCATTTTGCGGTGTTGGAGAACCCGAAGCCGCTATTAACGTAGGCGTCAGTGGCCCCGGTGTTGTGGCATCTGCTATTCGCAGAGCCGGCGACTGCGACCTCTCAGAACTCGCAGACGTTATCAAAAAAACCGCATTTAAAATCACACGTGTGGGTCAACTTGTGGCAAACGAGGCGGCACGCCGACTCAATACGCCATTCGGTATTGTCGACCTCTCCCTCGCTCCTACCCCTGCCATCGGTGACTCGGTGGCGCACATTCTTGAAGGTATGGGACTTGAATCCTGTGGTGCACACGGAACCACCGCGGCACTCGCAATGCTCAACGACGCTGTCAAAAAGGGCGGTGTTATGGCATCCTCGCACGTAGGCGGCCTTTCGGGTGCGTTTATCCCCGTTTCCGAGGATGCGGGTATGATCGCCGCAGTCGAGCGCGGTGCGCTCACCTTGGAGAAGCTTGAGGCTATGACAGCTGTTTGCTCGGTTGGCCTTGATATGATTGCCGTTCCCGGTGATACACCCGAGGATGTTATCAACGGTATTATTGCCGATGAAATTTCCATCGGTGTTGTCAATACCAAGACCACGGCAGTGCGTCTCATTCCTGCATACGGCAAAAAAGCAGGTGATAGTGTAGAGTTTGGCGGCCTTTTGGGAACTGCACCTATTATGGCTATCAATACCTATTCTCCCGCGCAATTTATTCGTCGCGGCGGAAGAATTCCGGCGCCCATTCATAGTCTGAAAAATTAAGGAGACTTACGATATGAAATGGATGATCGCATCCGATATTCACGGTTCGGCTTATTATTGCCGCGAGCTTTTGGCGGCAGCACAGCGCGAAGAAGTGGACAAATTGTTGCTTCTTGGCGACGTGCTCTATCACGGACCGCGCAATGACCTGCCACGCGATTATGCCCCCAAGGAAGTGATTGCAATGCTCAATGGCATCAAGGAAAAATTGCTCTGCGTACGCGGAAATTGCGACACAGAGGTTGACCAGATGGTGTTGGAGTTTCCCGTGCTTGCCGATTATGCGATCCTTTGTGTGGGTGAACGCGTTATCTATGCTACACACGGTCACGTTTATAACGAAAACAAATTACCGCCTCTTCAAAGGGGAAGCATTCTTTTGCACGGACATACGCACGTTCCAAAATGCGTGGAGCACGATGGTTATCTCTATATCAACCCCGGTTCGGTTTCTATTCCCAAAGAGAACAGCCCTCACGGCTATTTGATTCTTGAGGATGCTTGCCTGACCTGGAAAAGCCTTGACGGTGTTACGTATATGGAATATTCTCTTTGACTTTCTTTCTAAAATCTGATTTTTTTGTTGATAATGCGAAAAAAATGAAAAAAACTCTTGCAAAAAAAAGAAAAAGATGGTATTCTATAGGTGTAATATTTTGGCTCATGCCGAAGAAAGGGTGAAAAATATGAAAAAAACAAAAAAAATCAACACAAAAACTGCCGAAATGCTTCTTCCTAAGGCATACAGACCTCTCTCTTCTTGGAATTATTTTTGGCGCTCAGTTCTGTATCTGATTCCCGTAATCGGCTGGATCTTCCTGTTTGTACACGCAATCAACGCCAAGAGCCGTCACGGTCGTAGCTTCGCACGTTCTTATTTCTGCGGACTACTGATCCTCGCTATTGTTGCCCTCATTGCTTTTGGAGTAGCTTTTGCTTTGGGTGCAATTTAATCGATTACATCACTGCTTTCGCTTCGGTTGAAAGGGGATTGAGAGCAACGTATCTCCGGTGTGCTTTTTAGAACAAGAAATGCTTGACAGACGGAAAGGCGGTCGTCTTTCCGTCTGCCTTTTTTGTTGATTTTTAACTTTTTTTGTAACAGGACAGAGATTTTATTTCAAGCAAGTGAATATTTCTTTTAAAAATAAAATATTTTTCAAAAAAAAGTAAAATACCCCTTGACAAATGTTTAAAAAAGTGGTAATCTATTAGTGTAAACATTCTGACAGAGTCAGAGGAAAGGGTGAAAA
>SVQS01000077.1 GCA_015065205.1 Oscillospiraceae bacterium | reverse complement strand
AAAAAATTCCTACAACAGCCGATCTTTGTGCAGATGGTGTTGCAATTTGTTTGAAAAAAAGTGAAATTTCTGAAAAAAATATCATAATTATATTTGACAAAAGCGGAAAAATAGTGTATAATGATGTTGTCCCTCAAAATCTTATTGGCTTAGCCTATCGGGAAAAGGCGCTCTTTATGACCGATTATAACGGTGTGAGCCGCTTGGATCTTGATAGCAGGCAAATAGATTTTGAGGAATACCAAACGGATGGTAAGGTGTTACTTGCTTTGAACGAAAGAGAGGTTCTACTTTGCTCACCGCAAAAAGCCGTTTACATTACCTTCCGCACATAAAAAACATACATAAAGGAGATTTTATTTATGAACCCGACCGCATTAATTCTTGACATTTTATTTGTACTTGTCGCTGCGATTTTTATCGTAGTGGGCGTAAAACGTGGCTTTATTAAGAGCCTGATTCAATCCGCTAAATTGATTCTCACTATCGTTATCACATACTTCCTTGGCTCTTCCGTTGCCACCTTCCTCAAGGATAAGTTTATTTTTAAGGGCATTTATGATTTCTGGTACGAAAAGGTAGATGGCATCTATCAAGGCGCAAACGCCTCGCTTGACACCGAGGGCCTTAGAAGTACCGTTGAATCCGCTCCCGATTTCTTGCTCGCTCCCGAGAAGAAAGCAGAAATTCTTGAGTCTCTCTCCGAAGAGGGCGGAGCTGCTATGGTTGAGTCTGTTACCAACAGCATTGCTAACCCTATGGCAGACGTTGTTTCCAATATTCTCGGCTATGTGCTGACCTTTGTTTTGGCTTTCGTAGTTCTCACTATTGCTGCATGGCTCCTGACCAAGATTGCTGACCGCATTGCTTTCATCGGCACTGCAAACCGCATTCTCGGTGGCGTATTTGGAGCACTGATGGGCGTTATTGTTTTAATGATTATTGCTGTAATCATTGGTTTCATTGATGCAAAGGGAGCAGCATATCCCGATACTGTTATTGTCAAGGTGTTGGGAGATTTTTTGAGTTAACTTAAACAATTGTTATTGAATTAGATATTCTCCGAAAAAGCCTGCCGTTTCTTCGGTAGGCTTTTTCAAAAATTCCAAAGAAAGGACTCATTCACTAAATGGTAATGTGTTCACAATGCCATAAGCGTATGGCAGTTATCTTCGTTACAAAAATGGAAAACGGCGAAAAGAGCACAAAAGGGCTTTGCCTCAAATGCGCCAAGGATATGGGGGTTCCCGTTGATAATCTTGTCGGCAACGTAATGGGGCAGTTTGGCATTTCTCCCGAACAGCTCGAGGGTGCCGAAGACGATATCAATGCAATGCTGGCAAACACCGAAACACCATCTGATGCTGATGATGTTGAGGACGGTGGTGCACCTGCAATCGATTTGCCCAAGCTCTTCCGTGATGCGGGACTTTTTGCACAAAAGCCCGACGGTAACGTTCCCGATGCTTCCAAAGCAAATGCTAACGATAAAAAATCCGATAAAAAGAAGGCAAAAGAAGAGAAAAAACTCAAATTTTTGCCCACATACAGCCGCAATCTCACACAGTATGCGCGCGAAGGTAAATTGGATCAGATCATCGGTCGCGATCGTGAGCTTTCTCGCGTTATCCAAATTCTTTGTCGCAGACAAAAGAACAACCCGTGCCTGATTGGCGAACCCGGTGTGGGTAAAACCGCAATTGCCGAGGCGCTTGCTATTCGCATAGCGTCGGGAAATGTACCGTACAAGCTACAAGGCAAAGAAATCTATCTGTTGGATATGACCGCCCTTGTTGCGGGAACGCAGTTCCGCGGACAGTTCGAGTCGCGTATTCTTGGCCTTTTGGGTGAAGTTACCGCCGTTGGCAATGCTATTCTTGTTATCGACGAGGTTCATAACATCGTTGGTGCAGGAGATGCCGAGGGAAGTGTCAATGCCGCCAATATTCTCAAGCCCGCGCTCTCTCGCGGAGAGGTGCAAATTATCGGCGCAACTACGCTCAACGAATACCGTAAATATATCGAAAAGGATTCCGCGCTTGAGCGTCGCTTCCAACCTATAACCGTCAGCGAACCCTCTGTCGATGAAACGATGGAGATGCTTTGCGGTATTAAGCACTACTATGAGGAGTTCCATGGGGTTATTGTGCCTGAAAACGTTCTTCGACGTGCTGTCGTGCTCTCCGAGCGTTATATCACCGACCGCTATCTGCCCGACAAGGCCATTGACCTTTTGGATGAAGCTGCATCGGCTCTTTCGCTTTCTTCTGCGGTTATCAACGAATCCTACCGTATTCGTGACAGACTTCTTGACCTTAAGCAAAAGAGAGAAGCGCTTGAAAATGAAATCGCCGGCAATGATTCGGTAGAGCAAAGTCGCTATGAAGAAATCGCAAAAGTGCGTGCAGAGGAGCTTAAGCTCTCCGAGCGTCTTTCCGAGATCGAGCCCGAGACCAAAACGGTTACGCTGACCGAAGAGGAAATTGCAAACGTTATCGAGCTTTGGACGGGTGTTCCAGCAACCAGCATTACTGAAAATGAGTTTGCACAGATCGACCGTCTTGAAAGCCGACTCAAGGAGCGCATTATCGGTCAGGATACTGCCGTTGCGGCTGTTTCCAAGGCTATCAAGCGTCACCGTGCAGGAATCGCCTATAAGAGAAAGCCCGTTTCCTTTATTTTTGCAGGACCTACGGGCGTGGGAAAGACAGAGCTTGTCAAAGCGCTTGCCAATGAACTTTTCCATTCCCCCGAAACGCTGATTCGTCTCGATATGTCCGAGTTTATGGAAAAGCACAGCGTTTCGCGCATCATAGGAGCGCCTCCCGGATACGTTGGCTATGACGAAGCGGGGCAGTTGACCGAAAAGATCCGCCGTCGCCCGTATTCCATCGTTCTCTTTGACGAGATCGAAAAGGCACATCCCGATGTGCTCAACATTCTTTTGCAAATTCTTGACGACGGTCGCATCACCGATGCGCGTGGTAAGACTGTTAATTTTGAAAACACAGTTATCGTAATGACAACCAATGCCGGCTCCGATCGTTCGGGTGCTACTGCCGGATTTGCTATCAGTGAGCAAATTGCGGCGGAGAGTAAAACGCAAAAGGCTCTTGAAGGCTTCTTGCGCCCCGAGTTCATCAACCGTGTAGACGAAATTATTACCTTCCGTCAGCTTGATGAGCGTGATTTTGTCAGCATCGCGCGCATAATGCTTGAGGAACTCAAAACCTCGCTTGCCGAAAAATCCATTGCGCTCTCGTACACAAACGAGGCTTTGGAATTGATTGCAAAAGCATCCTTCTCGCGTAAATTTGGTGCACGAAATATGCGCCGCTATATTCAAAAAGAAGTTGAAGATCGCTTGGCAGAGCAGATTATTGCCGATTATTCGCATTCGTATAGCGTAGCAAAGGTCACGGTTGAGGGCGAGAGCATCAACGTTCTTTGTATGTAACACAGAGGAGTTTTCATGAACGAAAAAGGTTTGAGATGGCATCAGGCAGACGCCCTGTCTCTTTGCCAACATTTGCATACCAATGCCGC
The DNA here is from genome assembly GCA_015065205.1 of Oscillospiraceae bacterium. GTDB lineage: Bacteria > Bacillota > Clostridia > Oscillospirales > CAG-272 > UMGS1865. The sequence continues at coordinate 5,167 of SVQS01000077.1, read as the reverse complement.
CTGCGGGCTTTCCCGCAAGGCGGCTCGTTCTCGTTTGAGAAAGCAGGGCAGAAACCCGTTATTCGACGATACAATCCCCAAAAAGAAAAGCTACATCAAGAATTTGTTGCTTGATCCGGCACTGCTTTTGATGCTTTTTGGGGCTTTGCTTGCTGTCGTTTTTTTATCTCCATTACAGATCGTTTCCACAGTTATCGCCCTCACTTTATTGATTGCCGCACTTCTGCGTTTTTTGTATCGTTATGACGAACTCTCTCGCATCACAGCGCAATATCGCACGCCGTTTGTTCGGGTTTTGCGCGATGGTAGAGTGTTTCGCGTATCAGCGGCACGTGTAGTAGTTGGTGACATTCTGCTTTTGCATACAGGTGACATTGTTCCCGGGGATTGCCGTCTTTTGAATGCGCAGCAGTTGCGCGTTTTGACACTCCAACCGGATGAAAAAGGACATCCTGTATACAAGGAGTACACCAAAAATGCAGATGTGGTCTATCCTTATGGAAGCCATATCAATGCTCCGTTGGCAGAAAATATGCTCTACGGTGGCTCGGAGATCCTTTGTGGGGAAGCAAAGGCTGTTTTGGTTGCAACGGGTACAAGCTCCTATCTTGGCGCTATGCAATCCTTCACCCTCCCAACAGAAATCAGAGAAAAGCGCGGCGATACCCCGACACAGAAAATTCTTGGACCATATTTGCGCCTTTGGGGCTTTTTGTCGCTCATTCTTTTAACTCTTTTGACCCTTATCGGTCTTATTACAACGCCCACAGAGGGCGGACTTGCCGAATACTTTTTTATTCTTTGCATACTCACAGGCGCGTCCTCGCCTGCGGTGATTCTTTTGTATCTGCAATGGGTATCGGTTCGCGGTCGTCTTTTGTGTATGGAAAATACTCCCCCCAAGAACCGCGCGATCATCAAATCCGAGGCAGGTCTTGGGAAGCTGGCAGGTGTCACCGACCTCTTTGTTATCGGCAAGCGCGGACTTTGCGACGGCATTACACATTTTTGGTCTGCTTTTGTGGGGGATAGAGAATTCCGTGCAGATGAAGAAGCGGATAAAAATCTATTGCAACCTTTGTGTGAAGCAATACTTTTACGTCACGAGGCGGATATGTATACCCCCACCTCAACAACGTGTGGATGTGCTTTGCAAAATGAGGATGATACAGCGTTCCTTTCGGAACTGATCTCCATTTGTGGGTTTGATGCGGGAGCTCTCAAGGTACGGCTTCTGTCGATCGAGAGGGATACATATCCCAAGCATTCGTATTGGCAATCCATTACAGCTCGATTACAGGGAGAAACTGTTCACTTTTTGTTTGATAACAGCGGAACCTTGATGCGCCACTGTGTGCTTTATGCTGATGGAGCGCGGATGCGTGCAGTTACTCCCGAATATCGCTCTACCTTAAGAAAGTATTGCGAATATATTGAAGAGAACGGGTGTCGCACACTTTGCGTTGCGCGCGAAAGCAGTGACGGTACATTTTGCCTTGTTGGTATCATTGCTTTGAGAGAGCAGATTAGTGCTGTTCTGCCCTCGGTTGTTGAGGAGATTTCACAATCGGGTATTACCACACGCTTTTTCCTTTCAAACGACGATTATGCGCGTGCTTGCAGACTTCCGGAGCCTTATCTATATTGTAACACCGAGCATCCTAACCTCACACCAGCACTCTTGCAATGCTACCGCACTTTTATAGGCTTTAGAAAAGAGGAGCTTTCCGCACTTTTGCCCACGTATCAAAAGAGTGCGCATCGCATAGCTGTTTTGGGCGGCGAAGCCGATGACCGTTGCTTTTTGCGTGCAGGTATTCTTACCCTTGCCTGCGATACGGTTACCGATCTCACTTATTACGCAGAAAATCATATTGAAGAGGTCCGCACAAATAGCGGTGGAGAGAGAAGTCATAATACCTCTCAAGTCCTCCGCCGACACGCTGACGTGATCATTGAGCGCGCCGACCGCTTTTCGGGCGGTGTTTATGCGGCACTGCAAGCAATTTCGCATAGCCGTGAGGTTGAAGCGCGCACAAAAATGGTGCTGCAATTTTGGTTGCACTCTCAGCTTGCTCGCATCATAGCGATGATTTTAGCGGTTTGCACAGGTGTTGGATTCTTCTCAATTCTACAAATGTTTCTTTCAAGCTTTGCGGTAGAAATAGCGGCGCTCTACTTCCTCGGAGATGTTCCGATTGCACAATCGGCTTTGCGCCGACCGAGCTTGATAGATAGAACATTCCTTTCTGACACACTTTTTTCAAAAGAGTCGCTTTTCCCAACAGTTCTTTCTGTTGGTATTACCGCCTTAACGACCATTATTCTTGCCCTTGCAGGAGTTTTGTCGACAATGGCGGTGCAAACCTATCTCTTTTTTTCGCTGTTTCTCTTGCAAATTTGCATTTTGTGTCGTATCGCCTGCAAGGCAAAGGTAAGACCGCAAATCAAGAGAACTGCAATCATCGGCGGCATCCTTGTTGGTATCATTGCATTGTTAACGCTTTTGTCTCTTCTGATTTCTCCTTTCGGAGCTGTTACGGGTATGGGCTCTTGGTCGGCTTTAACGGCAATTTTGCTACCGCTTTGCCCGGTGATTTACTTTGCTTTGACGTTTCTTTTGCCTTTTTTGAGTGGGACAGCCAAATAATCTCTCCCTGTCGCATACAATGCTATTGAAAGCTTGATAAAGGAGAGAATTTGAGATGAAACGATGTAGCACCCGAGATTTGCGCAAATTGGAAATTATCAATTTGTGTGACGGAACCCGACTTGGCTGTGCCAGCGACTTTGAATTTGACTGTGAGGACGCTAAAATTTTGGCTCTTGTGATAGCAGGGAGCGACGGATTTTTTGGAATGTGCAGGGAAGATGACATCATCATTCCTTGGCATAAGATCGAATGCTTTGGCGAAGATACCATTCTTGTCAGACTTTCACCGTCCGATCTTTCCTGTTGCCTCTGCCCACGCCCGAAAAGAAAGGGAACACGCTACTAAATTGTAAAAAAACTGTAAACAAACAATATTTTACTTGCAAAGATATATATTATATGGTATAATATCTTCGCTTGTGCAAAAATGCACGGCTAAAATAATACACACATCGGACGAGCGTTGCATCGGTGCCGCAAAGCGGTTTTGGCAACTGCGTCGCGATGGTGGAAAAAACCGAAGGAGGACATTCAAATGTCTGTTATTTCTATTAAGCAACTGCTTGAAGCAGGTGTTCACTTTGGACACCACACCAGAAGATGGAACCCCAAAATGCAGGAGTACATCTTCACCGAGAGAAATGGTATTTATATCATTGACCTCCAGAAGACCGTAAAGAAGTTTGAAGAAGCTTACAACTTTGTTCGCGAAGTTTCCGAGAACAACGGCACTCTCCTCTTTGTTGGTACAAAGAAGCAAGCCGCTGAGGCTATCAAGGAAGAAGCTAACCGTTGCGGTATGTACTATGTAAACGTACGTTGGCCCGGCGGTATGATGACCAACTTCAAGACCATCAAGAGATCCATTCATCGTTTGAACGATCTGTACAAGATGCAAGAGGACGGCACCTTTGATCTGCTTCCCAAGAAGGAAGTTGCAAGCATGCAAAAAGAGATCTTTGACCTTGAAAAGAGCTACGGCGGTATCAAGACCATGGATCGTCTCCCCGATGCAGTATTCATCGTTGACCCCAAGAAGGAAAGAAACGCAGTTCTCGAAGCTAAGAAGCTTGGTATTCCGGTTATCGCTATCGTTGACACCAACTGCGATCCCGACGACGCTGACTATGTAATTCCCGGTAACGATGACGCTATCCGCGCTATCAAGCTCATTTCCTCTGCACTTGCTGATGCTATTATCGAAGGCAAGCAGGGCGAAGAGACCGCAACCGAAGAGGCTCCCGCAGTTGAAGCAGCTGCAGATGCAGAGTAATCATTCTTTTGGAGGATAATAAAAATGGCAAATATTACAGCAAAAGACGTAGCTGAGCTCCGTAAGAGAACAGGTATTGGTATGATGGAGTGCAAGAAGGCACTCGTTGAAGCAGACGGCGATCTCGACGCTGCTATTAAGATTCTTCGCGAGAAGGGTGAGCTCAAGGCTGAGTCCAAGATGGCTACCAGAATCGCAGCTGACGGTGTTGTTGCTATCGCTAAGGAAGGCAACTTAACCGCCATGATCGAAGTTAACTCCGAGACCGACTTCGTTGCAAAGAACGAAACATTCAAAGAGTTTGTAAACGAGCTCCTCGCTCTTATCATTGCTCAAAAGCCCGCTGACATCGACGCTCTTATGGCTTGCCAATATGACGCAGAGATGACTGTTGAAGCTAAGATTAAGGAAATGATCTTCAAGATCGGTGAAAAGCTCACCATTCGTCGTTTCGTAATCGTTGATGGCATCACCAGCACCTATATCCACGGCACCGGCTCCATCGGCGTTATCGCTAAGTTTGAGACCAATGTTGCTGACCACGCAGATTTTGCAGCATTCGCCAAGAACATCGCTCTGCAAATCGGCGCATATCCCACTCCTTATCTCTCTCGCGAGACCGTTCCTGCTTCCGTTATCGAAGAAGAGAAGAACATTCTCCTCGCTCAAATCGCTAACGATCCTGCAAACGCAAAGAAGCCTGAGCAGATCAAGTTGAAGATGGTTGAAGGCCGTATCTCCAAGTTCTACGACAACAACTGCTTGCTCGACATGACCTACGTTAAGGACGACGAAATGAAGGTTAGCCAATATGTAGCAGCTGCTGCTAAGGAAATGGGCGGCGACATTAAGATCGTTGATTTCTATCGCTTTGAGAAGGGCGAAGGCATCCAAAAGAGAGAAGAAAACTTTGCAGACGAAATCGCAAAGATGACCGCAGGCAAATAATTTTCTTACAATATAAAAAGAGAGTTCCGATAGATGTGTCCTCTAAAGGACAGTTTTACCTACCGCCAGAAAAAACAGAAACCGCAGATTGATTTTCTGCGGTTTTTGTGCTATAATAGGAGTATGGAAATTGTTTGATATTCATTTTTAGCTTGTGATAAAGGATATTGTTATGAGAGCACCATTTCAAATACTTGCAATCCCATATAAATATGAAAACGGAATGCCTATATATTGTGTTTTACATCGTTCAGATTATGACCAGTGGCAATTTATCGCCGGAGGTGGCGAAG
>SVQS01000076.1 GCA_015065205.1 Oscillospiraceae bacterium | reverse complement strand
TGGTGAGCTAGCCACCGACCTTTCACTTACGCAACGTTTTTGTGATATGCGTGTGGATGAACTTTCGGTCTCGCCGCCTTATCTTTTGGAGTTGCGAGAGCGCATATTGGAATGTCAATAACTCTTTGGGAGGATTAAAAATGGAAAAGAAAACAGAATGTCTCTTGGCCGCCTGTACAGGCAAAACCGTTCCTCTTTCGGCGGTGCCCGACGAGGTGTTTGCAGAGGGTCTTTTGGGTGAGGGGATAGCAATAGAACCTGTCGAGGGGCGTTTTTTTGCACCCGTGGGTGGAAAAATTGAGTCGGTGACCGATTCGCGTCACGCGGTTACCATTCTGAGCGATGCGGGTACGGATGTGTTGGTACACATTGGCGTAGACACCGTAAGCCTTGGGGGTGAAGGGTTCGTTGCGCACGTGTCGGCAGGAGAGAGCGTGCGTGCGGGAGATCTTATTGTCCAGGCAGATATTGATCTCATTCGTTCGCGTGGGCTTTCTGCCATTTGCTCGGTGGTGGTTACCGAACCCGAGAAAATTGAAAATATAGAATATAAGCCCGGGGCTTGCATCGGCGGCAGGGATGCCGTAATGAGTTACCAAGTCACGGGGAGGAGATCGTTATGACAGATACACAAACGATAAAGAAAAAGCGAAAATTCGGCGAGGGTTTCTTTGGTGTATTGCAACGTGTAGGACGTGCGTTTATGCTCCCCATAGCCCTTTTGCCCATAGCAGGACTTTTGTTGGGGATAGGTGCATCCTTTACCAACGAGGCAACACTCGAGGCATATAATTTGCTGGGTGTTATGGGGCCGGGTACAATTCCTTACACCATCTTCTCACTGCTTGCCTCGGTGGGAACGGTTATTTTTGACAATCTGCCGCTTTTGTTTGCTATGGGTGTCGCTCTTGGTATGGCCGAGAACGAAAAGGCAACGGCGACGCTTTCTGCCGCCATTGCATTCTTTGTAATGCACAAGACCATCAGTACCCTCTTGGATATCAGCGGCAAGCTGGCACCCGGTGCAATGCAAGAGGGAACCGTTGCAAATGTTGTCGGTATTGAGTCCTTGCAAATGGGCGTGTTTGGCGGTATTCTGGTCGGCCTTGGTGTAGCGTGGTTGCACAACCGATTCTATAAAATCAAGTTGCCTACCGTTATTTCTTTCTTTGGCGGTACGCGATTTGTGCCTATTATTTCCACATTGGCGTATATCCTTGTAGGCGTTTTGATGTTCTTTCTTTGGCCCTTTGTGCAAACGGGTATTTACGCCCTTGGCGACCTCGTTTTGCGCTCGGGTTATGCGGGAACGCTCATCTACGGCTTTATTGAACGTATCTTGATTCCGTTTGGACTTCACCACGTATTCTATCTGCCGTTCTGGCAAACCGGCGTGGGTGGCTCTGCTATGATCGATGGCGTAATGGTATACGGTGCGCAAAATATTTTCTTTGCCGAGCTGGCATCTCCCAACACCACGCGCTTCTCGGTGGAGGCCTGCCGTTTTATGAGCGGTAAGTTCCCGCTTATGATCTTTGGTCTGCCCGGTGCGGCATTGGCAATGTATACCTGTGCGCGCCCCGAAAAGAGAAAGGTCGCAGGCGGTCTTTTGCTCTCTGCGGCGCTGACCTCAATGCTTACGGGTATCACCGAGCCCATTGAGTTTACCTTCTTATTTGTCGCCCCCATCCTTTACGTTATTCACTCGGTGCTCGCAGGTCTTTCTTATATGCTGATGCACTTGCTGAACGTTAGCGTGGGTATGACCTTCTCGGGGGGTCTTATCGACTTGACGTTGTTTGGCATTTTGCAAGGCAACGCTAAAACAAATTGGCTGATGATCCCTTTGGTGGGTGCGGCATATTTTATCGTTTATTTCTTCCTGTTCCGCTTCCTGATTCGTCGTCGCAACTATGCAACGCCCGGACGCGAGGAGGGCGAAGAAGAGGTCAAGCTTTACACTCGCGCGGACTACAACGAAAAGAAGAACGCTCAAAAGGGTGATGCTGACCATACAGTTTCTCAACTTATTCTCGAAGGACTTGGCGGAAACGACAATATCGTTACGCTTGATTGTTGCGCTACACGGTTACGTGTAACAGTCAAGGACGAAAGCCTTGTTTCGGATGATATCCTCAAGGCAAGCGGTGCACGCGGTGTCATTCGCCGTGGCGGTGGCGTGCAGGTCGTTTACGGCCCACAGGTCTCGGTTATTAAAAGCGAGCTTGAGGATTATAGAAATAAGTTTTGATCTTTTTTACGGACAAATGCCTTTGAATGGCATTTGTCCGTTATTTGTAGACAATCCGCAAAAAGTATGATATAATCAATATTGTTAAGCAAAAAAACAAAAGATGCGTGATATATCCTTGCTTTTTTCTGTTTAGATTGTTGAGGAGAAAATTACCAAACCAAAAACGAAGGAGACAGACTATGGAAGACAACCACATCGTAGACCTGTATTGGGCACGCTCCGAGACTGCTATTGCGGAAACGGATAAAAAATATGGGCGATATTGCCATTATATCGCCTACCAAATTCTTTCCAATGATGAAGATGCTGAAGAAATCGTTAACGATACGTATCTCAAAACATGGAATACCGTTCCGCCCAACCGTCCCGATCCGCTCAAGGCATACGTTGGTATGATCAGCAATCAGCTGGCACTCAATCGGTACGAAGAAAAAACAGCGGAAAAACGCGGCGGAGGCAACCTGCCGCTGATCTATCACGAGCTGGATGAATGCATTGCAGACGAGGATGAGAGTGTGGATATAGGAGACAACCTCGCCCTGCGTGATGCTTTGAACAAATTTATTTGGTCGTTGCCTAAAAGAACCCGAAAAATTTTTGTGCGCAGATATTGGTACGCTTCGTCTTTGGCGGACATTGCAAAAGACTACGGAATGAAAGAAAATGCTGTGGCAATGTTAATGTTCCGCACGCGACAAAAGTTAAAGGATTTTTTAGAGAAGGAGGGCCTTTGAACAATGAACGGCAAAAAGATTTTTAAAGCGATACGCGATATTGACCCACGGTTGATTCTTGATGCTGCTCCAACGGAAAAGTCTTATACATCACGTCTATGGGTCAAGTGGGGAACTCTTGCAGCTTGCCTTTGTCTTGTTGTTGCGGCAGTATTTTTGTTCTTGCCGAATGGCTCCGGTTCGCTTTTTCCACACATACACGTTTTTGGCGAATGGCAAACAACAAAGAACGCCTCTTGTTCTGCAAAAGGCGAAGAAACGCGAGTTTGTGTTTGCGGAGAAAAGGAAATTCGATACACAGCAGTCCTATCGCATTTTGCAGGTGAGTGGGTTGTGGAAAAGGAGCCTACTATCAAGATTCCTACACCCGACGACCCAAATGAAAGGGAGCCCGGTCTCAAATGTCAATTTTGTGAGCGTTGCGGTGCAAAACTTAACGAGGAATTAATTCCCGCCACAGGTTCGTTGGGGCTTGCCTATGCAATCAATCCCGACGAAAAAACCTTTGCGGTTGCGGGTATTGGTAACTGCACCGATACAGAGATCATTATTCCCGAAAACTTCTGCGGTTATCACGTTACAGCCATTGGCAAAAATGCTTTTAGTGGTTGCGACCAAATCAAAAGTATCATTTTCCCCGAAACCATTACGCTGATTGATGAGCGAGCATTGAATGAGTGTAGGTCTCTTGAAAGCATCACGCTCCCGGAGGGATTAACGGAAATCGGTGCTCAAGCTTTTTCTTACTGCCGTCTTTTAAAGGAGATTATCGTACCGCAAAGTGTTACCAAAATCGGTCGGGGCGCATTTTCTGATATTTTCTATTTGGAAAAGGTTGTGTTGTCTGACGCAGTGGAGGAGATACCCGAGAGTCTGTTTGCAAGCGACCCCTATTTGAAGGAGGTCACACTCCCCCCGAAAATTACAGGTATTGGTGACTATGCATTTTCTCGTTGTTCTTCTCTTAAGAGTATCGATATTCCCGAAACTGTTACGAGTATTGGAGACGGTGCGTTTGAGCAATGCGGTTTACTTACAAGTATGGTTTTGCCGGATGGGATCGATAGCATCGGATACAGCACGTTTGCATACTGTCAGCGTCTTGTAAGCATTCGTATTCCAAATAGCGTTACAAGCATCGGTGCAAATGCCTTTTCCCGTTGTTATGCACTCACAGATATTCATATTCCGCAGGGCGTTACTCAAATAGGTGCAGATGCATTTTTGGATTGCTATTCCTTAACGCATCTTACCTTGCCCGAAGGACTTGTTGGAATTGAGCACTCTACCTTCTACGGTTGCGTTCGGTTGACCGAACTGAATATCCCCGATAGCGTAAAGTATATCGAATCAAGGGCTTTTTACGGTTGTGAAAAATTGCTTCAAGTAGAAAACAACGTATCCTATGTTGATAATTGGGCGGTTGAGTTTCAACACGGAGTTACCGACGTCGTTTTACGCGAAGGTACGGTTGGAATTGCCCGCTGGACGTTTCAAACGCCCGGCATTCTTGAGTCCATTACACTTCCCGACAGTATAAAATATATTGGAGAACGTGCTATTTCATATAACGGACGTTTGAAACAAATTATTTTCGATGGCACACAGGAACAATGGGATGCCGTTGAAAAAGAGCAAGATTGGAACAAATATGCAGAGGAAGTAAAGATCGTTTGCAAAAAAAGTTAAAATGAGTTATGCACCCCGTATGCGTTTCTTGCATACGGGGTGCATTTTGCTTGCTTTATTGCTTTTGTGAAAGCTTTTTGATAAAGTCGTTAATTTCCTCGCCTACGGCGGTGACCTCTGCTTCAAATTCGGCAGCGGTAACGCGCAAGATACCCGAGTGAACCGCAGAAAACTGCAAGAGCTTATCGCCCGAAACCATACGGATGTTGTAGTTGGGACCCAACTCGTGCATCATTTTTTCAATATAAGCATCGGCGGTCTGATTTTCCTTGGTATAGACGATGCGGTAGCCATCGTGCAAAAATTCCGAGCCGGCTCCGTCCGGAACAAGGTAGGCATCAAACACGAGTGTCAATTCGGTTTTGGTAAAGGCTACATAGTTGCTCAAAATGTCCATCAGCGTTTCGCGTGCTTTTTCCAAACTGAACTCTGCAATCTCGCGCAGGGAGTTCCACGCCCAAATCACGTTATAGCCATCTACAATAGTCATATGCTGTTGCGGAACGGCTTTTCTATGTGCGCGTTTTTTCTCTTCTTTGGCGGCATTGATGCGTTTTTCGCCATACTGACGGCGGCGGATGGGTCCAAAGGAGCGCAGCATCAAGGCTTCTATTTCGTCGTCGCTCAACTGATATTTGTTCGCCAGCTTGCGAGGAGCGGGTAGGATATTCACAGCGGTTTCTGTCAAGGAAACATTGGCGTCAAGATGCTTCCATGCCTCAATCTCGTTCCAAGGGACAATGACACCTGCTCCGTGCTCACAAAAGACGGAATGCGGCGTGTTTTCAAGGTCGGCTGTAGGGTCATAATTGGCGGCAGCAACCACTTCTTCTTGATTATGGCAGGGCTCGTAACCGTCGGGCGTGCAGGAAATATGCCCTTCGCCGCGTGTGTAGGAGATGAGCTCTCGGGGATAATCGTGCAGTGTAGCAACGGGAGCACGACCGACAATTACGGTTCTGTCGCCAACGGCACTCTCGACCTCAAAGGTGGCGGCACGCATTTGCAGATCTGACATCGCGCGCCCAACAAAGGGAGAGGGGAGCTCGATGCGGAATTTGTAATACGGTTCGAGTAAAACGCATCCCGATTGCATGAGTCCTTGACGCACGGCACGCAGAGTCGCTTCCCTAAAATCGCCACCTTCTGTGTGCTTTAGGTGTGCACGTGCCGCAACAAGCGTGATTTTTGCATCGGTCAGCATAGCACCGATAAGTGTTCCGCGATGGATCTTTTCATAAAGGTTAAATAAAATTAAGCGTTGCCAATTCAAATCAAGTGTGTTTGGCGGCAGATGCACATCAAAGGAAAGCCCCGAGCCCAGAGGGCGCGGCTCGATGAGCAGCTGTACCTCGGCATAATGTCGCAGGGGTTCAAAGTGACCAATACCGAGTGACCGTGCGGCGGGTTTTTCTTTATAAAGAATTTTGCCGGCATCGAGTTCACATTCAACGCCAAAGCGATCAAAGATGAGACGGCGCAAAAGGTCGATTTGTACCTCGCCCATCAGTCTTGCTTCAATTTGCCCAAGCTCGCTATTCCAATACAAATGCAAAGAGGGCTCTTCTTCCTCTAATTCTTTCAGGCGAGGGAAGTAAAGCATTGGATCGCACCCATCGGGGAGAGCGATGCGATAAGAGAGAACGGGCTCGAGCACAGGGCGCCCTGCATCACTTTCAAAGCCCAATCCCTGCCCGATAAAAGTAGCGGAAAGCCCGACCACGGCACAAATTTCGCCAACCTCGGCGTGCTCGACCTGCTCGAATTTTTCGCCCGAATACAGTCTTAGCTGATTGACCTTTTCGCGCTTTTTTTGACCGTCTGCACTCAAATAGGGGATCTCATCACGTGCAGAGAGGGTTCCGCCCGTTATTTTGAGATAAGTTAGGCGCGTGTTGCCATCGCGTGCGATTTTATATACACGTGCGCCAAATTCGTCGTTTTTATAGAGTGGCGGAAGGGTGAATCGGTCAAGTGTGTTCAGCAAATGTTCAATCCCCGTCAAACGCAAGGCTGAACCAAACAGGGTGGGAAAGAGTCTACGCTCGGCAACAGCCACGGCAATTTCTTCGTCGGTAATCGCTTCCCCTGCCGAAAAGGCTTCCAAAAATTCCTCGTCTGCCATAGCCAGCTTTTCTTCTCTCTCGGAGTCATTTTGCGCCTCATGAAAGGCCACGCAACGTGGAGAGAGGGTGCGTGCGAGCTCTTCTTCTATTTCTTCTGCGAGCTTGATGGAGATATCTGTTTTGTTGACGAAAAGAAAGGTGGGGACGTTGTAGTATTCCAAAAGCTGCCAGAGCGTGCGGGTGTGATTTTGTACACCGTCGGCGGCACTTACTACCAAAATAGCGTAATCAAGGAGCCCCAGTGTGCGTTCGGCTTCGGCTGAAAAATCCACGTGTCCCGGGGTGTCCAAAAGAATAAAATCGCACACCGGTGTGGAAAAACGCGCTTGTTTTGAAAAAATGGTAATACCGCGCTCGCGCTCTACGGTATTGGTGTCAAGATAGGTATTGCGGTGGTCAACACGACCGATCGAGCGAATTTTACCACATAAATACAGCATTGCTTCCGAGAGTGTCGTTTTACCCGCGTCAACGTGTGCCAAAATGCCTATGGTGAGTTTTCTTTTCACATCGAGCTCCTTTCTGTCATTGTTGATCTTATTATATCACGTCGGTACACGAAATTCAACATCTTTTATGCGCAGATGAAAATAATTTAAGTGCAGATATTGAAAAGTGACAGGGAAAATGATATAATAAGATTACAGATGATAAAGATTTCCGCATTTTGAATTTTGAAAGGAGAAATGTTATGAGAAAATTGTGTCTTTTGATGGCTTTGCTTACCGTTCTTTTGTGCAGTTGCTTGCAAGGAGAGTTTCAAAATTCCTTTCTGACAACAGCAGATGTAACAACGTCCGAGGATAGTTTACCGGCGGAGGTTAGCTCGGAAGAAACCACTCCTGAGGTAAGCACTCCTGAGGTAAGCACTCCCGAAGTAACCGCACCGGAAGTAACCACACCGGAAGTAACCACACCGGAAGTAACCACACCGGAAGTAACCGCACCGGAAGTAACCGCACCGGAAGTAACCGCACCGGAAGTAACTACATCAGAAGTAACCACTCCCGAAGAGACAACCCCCGAGGAAACCACCCCCGAGGAAACGACACCCGAAGAAACTCAGCATGAGCATGTTTTTGAAGAGCGTGTAATTGTCAGAGAGCCCACTTGTGCCATAGAGGGCGAAGCGATTGCAACCTGTTCCTGCGGCGAGATAAAAAAAGAACCCATTTACGAATTCGTACCGCACAGATATTGGAATGAGGTTTCTGTCAAGCAGGCGCCTACTTGCGTTGACATGGGATATGGGATTATGATTTGCTCTGTATGCGGTTATACGCAGGACACCACTATTCCCGCAACGGGTAAGCACGTTTACGGCGAAGCGGTTGTTACAAAAGAAGCCACCTGCTTTGAGAACGGTGAAAAAATTGCGACCTGTACCACTTGCACAAAAACCGAAAAAACGGTGATTTTTGCCGTAGGCAAGCACGTTTACGAAAATGGTATTTGCTCGGGCTGCGGAGATGCTCCCGTTACACTGTATCCCGTCCCCTCTGTTTACGATGCAGATGGCGACGGCCAAACCGATATCTACAATTTCTCTCCCGAACTGATCGATACCTTCCAAAACGGCATCCATCTTTCGGCAGGGGATTACCTTCCGGAGTCACGTACCAGTACTGCATTTGCACAGGGGATTCAACATTGGTATATTACCGAAAATCAAAGCCCCGCACAGTTCATTCTTTACAGTGTAACCGTTCCCGAGACGGGAGAATACGAAATGGTTATCCATTTGCGTATGAAGGATGCACAAGAGCGCGGCACCAAATATACCGTCAATGCCGGTACTGCATACGAGTATTCCTTTGAAACCTCTTACGGACACGACGGTTTGAATTACAGTGTTCTACGCGATATCAACACACTCACCACGTATATGTACGGTGTTAAAGTCAATCTTGTGGCGGGTGAAAATATCATCAAGATGGAACAGTCCTCAAACAGCCCCAAGTGCCAGCATTACCGTGATTTCTATTTTGTCAAAACCGGTGAATTTCATCTTCACAGCTACC
>SVQS01000075.1 GCA_015065205.1 Oscillospiraceae bacterium | reverse complement strand
CACCTGAATTTGCGCGGATTTATGACAATGGCGCCAAAATGTGAAAAAAATGAAGAATATCGTAAATATTTTTGTAAAACTTCTCAATTATGTCTTGACATTTGGCAAAAAACACTTCATAATATAGATAGGCCCATTTTGTCGATGGGAATGTCCGATAGCTTTGAGGTTGCTATCGAAGAGGGCGCAGACATCGTTCGCGTCGGGCGCGCACTTTTTGCGCCGCATTAAATAAGTATTTTGTATGAGGAACATATAGGAGGCACAAAATGAATTTACTGAAAAGATTTGTTCGCAACGACAATGCGGATTTTGACGAAAGCTACGACGAGAACGAGCTTTATGTAATGCCCGAGGATATTCAAATTCCCGACGAGACCGCAAACAGCGTAGCTGCAATTGAGAACCCTGCACGTAAGGATCCCGAATTCCGTCCCGCAAGCGCGGCCGATAAGGTATCCCTTAAACTGCTCCAACCCAAGAGCCACATCGAGGCTACCAAAATTGCCGATAAGCTCAAAGAGGGTTGCATCGTTCTGCTCGACATCAGCCGCCTGACCAAAGAGCAGGCACACCGTCTGGTAGACTTCCTCTCCGGCGTAGCATACGTGCTTGGCGGTGAGATGATCAGAACCAACAAGAACACCATCGTTATCTCTCCCTCCGGTGTAGACATTTCCGGCTTTGCTCCCGAGGCAGAGGCACCCGCTGAAGAGGCTGTTGAAGAGCCCGCACCCGAGGCGGTTGAGGAATACGAAGAAGTAGAAATTGCTGAGGAAGCATAATTTATGTAATCCCACGCATAAAGGGCTGTTGCGATTTGCGTAACAGCCCTTTGCGTTGAACGTTTTCCCAAAAGGAGAACCCTATGTTATACGTAGTCAATCTCATCAAAAATATTGCCTTGGCACTCCTGAGCGTTTTGAATTTTGCAATGCTTGGCAGAGCCATTCTTTCTTGGATCGATCCAATGGGGGACGGACCCTTGGCATCGTTTTTGTATGCCATTACCGAGCCTATCATTCTGCCGTTCCGCAAGCTTTTCCAAAAGCTGAATTGGTTTGCAGGCTCGCCCTTGGATATGGCATTTTTCTTTGCAATGATTTCTATTATCATCCTGCAAACGCTTTTGGAGGTTCTGCTCTGATGGGGTCGGGAAACTCGCGCGACCTGTTTGAGGCGCGTCTTGAGGATGCTATTCGCCGAAGTTCTGCGGGGAGTGTTGCGTACATTCCGTTTTTGACAATGCGAGAGCGTCGTCGAGCCGAGCATCTTTTGAACGTGCGGGGAATGCGTGGAGCCTATTGGTTTTGGGGCGGTCATTACAACGCTGAAATGGCGTGTCTCTTTCTTCTGCCCGAATATCTCGTGGCAATTCTGCCCGCGGATGACCTCGAGCGTTATGCCATTCTTAAGGAATATCTTGCCGAAGAGATGGCCGATGCCGTTATGTCTGTTTCCATCAAAGGGAGCGGTTTTCGCAAGCTTTCGCACCGCGACTATCTTGGAGCGGTCTTGGGGCTTGGCATTGAGCGAGATGCCATTGGCGACATTGCCGTGCAAGGTGATCACGAAGCTATCCTTTTTTGTCCGCGCACAATCGGTGCGTTTTTGATGGCAGAGTTGACAAAGGTAGGTTCAGATACTGTTCATTGCCGTGAATGTATCATCGATGAAACCTTTACCGATGGCAAACAGTACCGTCCGATCAGCGACACGGTTGCATCCGCGCGACTTGACTGCGTGGTTGCCGCACTCTGCAACCTCTCACGAGAGGCCGCACAATGCGCTGTAAGGAGCGGTCTTGTGGAGGTCGATTTCGAGTCCGAGCAACGCGTCGACGTCGTCCTTGAGCCCCCTATTACCGTCTCCGTGCGTGGATACGGACGCTTCGTTCTGCGCTCCTTCGATGGAGAAACTCGAAAGGGAAGATTGCGTTTGCGCGCAGACCAACTGATTTGATTTTTTTGAATAGGAATGCGGGAAAACCTTTTTTAGAAAAAAGTGTTTTCCCGCACCCTTTCCAAAAAACTTTCAACAAAAACATTGATTGGATATGGCTTTTGCACGATACACTTGACACTTTTTCGTTTTTGTGGTAAAATAAGGGCAAAAAGAACAAGAAACTGTGAAAGGTGGCGAAATATGAAAAATTGGATAGCGTCTATATTCAAAAAGAAGCAACAAGTTTCAATTTCCCCCATGCCTACTTGGGAATCGGTTGTGGAAATAATGTATGATAAACAATTAGATTCGTTTCTCGATGAGGTTGTAAAGGTTATTTATTCCAAAGACAAAACCAAAAGATATGTTATCTTAAAAAGTAAAAAAGGTTTTTTAACATACGGGTTGGAAGTGCTATACGCTTTTGATGAGGATGAATGGCAATTTATTGGTAGAGAAAAAGATGCTCTTCCGGGTTATTGGGGCCCATCCAGTGGACGAGGAGTAAAATCTGTTTTTGAAAGGGAAGAAGAATTACTGCGAGAATTGGTTTGTGAACCCGAATATAAGAGTTATTTTGGATAATGAATTATACAAAAACGGATGAAAGCATTTTGCTTTCATCCGTTTTGCTTTTATTCTTCATCATCAACGTCATCCGCGAACACTTCTGCCAGCGTGTGATGAACGTGAGCTTCCTCTTTGGGAACGATGTCGCCCGCCTTTGTCAAGGCGATTTTTGTCAGCATCGGGCCGACAAGCTCGTAAACGAGCACACCGAAGAGAACAATGTTGCGCACGATGTATCCATCCGCGAGGAGCGCGCCTGCAATGGCTGACATTCCAAGAGCTACGCCCGCTTGCGGGAAGAGCGTAATGCCGAGGTACTTAACAATCGAGGCGTCGCAACCGCTGAATTTTGCGCTGCTTGCAGCACCTACGTATTTGCCGAGCGCACGGAAGAGAACGTAAACTGCACCGATGAGAATAATAATGGGTGTTTGGAAGATGCTCAAATCAAGCTCTGCACCGCTGAACACAAAGAAGAGAATGAGTACGGGCATCGTCCATTTATCGGTCTTTTCCATCAGCTCGTCGGCACTGTCGCAAATGTTGCAGAAGAGCGTTCCCATCATCATACAAACGAGAAGATTCGAGAATGCGATCTCGATGCCAAAGGGAAGGTGGAACTCCATCTGTGCCAGAGCAACCGTCAAAAGAACAAAGGTCAGGGTGATACAAAGACGCTTACTGTTGGATTGGAAGTGGTCCTCTACAACCGAGAGCACCCAACCCGTCAGAGCACCGAGCACCAAGGAGAGCGTTACTTCGATCAGGGGATTTACAAGCAGAGAAACGATACCAACGGCAGCCGCGCCGCTCTCAAGTGCTTGCGCGATACCCATCGAAACCGCAAAGCATACAAGACCTACGGCGTCATCAAGAGCAACAACGGGCAAGAGGAGACTTGTCAGGGGGCCTTTCGCCTTATACTGCTTTACAACCATCATTGTAGCCGCAGGAGCGGTCGCTGTGGCAATTGCACCAAGTGTAATAGCAACCGAAATAGGGAGTACATCCTCGCCGAGAATAAAATGCAAACCAATGAGTGCGCCGTCAACCACAAGCATCGTCACGATCGCTTGCGCACAACCAACGATAGCGGCTTGCCGTCCCGTCTTTTTGAGCGAGGAAAGCTTAAATTCCGATCCGATGGCGAATGCAATAAAGCCGAGGGCAACGTCTTGCACGATGGCTCCCGTACCTTTCATCATTTCGGCATTGGAAAAAACCCCTGTGATACCGAGTGCGCCAAGGCAATAAGGGCCGATCAGCACGCCCGCAATCAAATATCCCGTAACAGCAGGGAGTCCCAAGGGCTTTGCAAAACGCGAGAGCAAAAGTCCCATAAAAAGAGCCAAAGCCAAGCCAAACAAAACCTGCGAGCTTCCCCCTTCGGAGAACGCTCCCGAAAATTGTTCGTAAAACATAATTTTAATACCTTCTTTTATGTAAAATATATAAAATCACAAAACATCGACTATTATACTCCCAATGAGCGCGAATGTCAATAGGAAAATCAAAAAAACTTAAACATCTTTTTCAAAATCAAAAAAGAAAAAAGAATTGACATTCGAAGCGAGATATGGTATACTTGATACAGAAAACCAAGGTGGAGGACAGTACAATGCTCAAAGTGGAACGCACATCTGTGATGAATATCGACAACGCCATCCGTGGCGCCCGCAACCCGATGAACAGTTGGGCAAAATCCGATAGCATCTACGATGAGAACGGTAAGTTTATCATCGGTGCCGCCGACCTCGATTTTGGGCACCGCTTGTCGGTTGCAGGCAGCGACCACCGCAAATTTTTGCGTCAGGTGTTTGTTTCCGTCGATATCACCGCGCCTTTGTATTGGTGGAAAGAATTCGATACCTACAAGGTAGGAACGGTTGCCAATTCTACCTCTACCATGCACAAGATCCACGCAAAAGAGTTCTCGCGCGACGACTTCTCCCACGACCGTCTTGACGAGAGCGGTCTCAATATGCTCGATGCTATCATTGATTATCTCGAGTGCGAAAGACAGAAGTTCCTTGAGAACAAAGAGGATCGCCAAAGCTGGCATAATATGATCCAAATGCTGCCGTCCTCTTATAACCAAATGCGTACCGTTACGCTCAACTACGAAAACCTCATCAACATCTATTACGCGCGCCGCACCCACAAGCTCGCCGAGTGGCACACCCTCTGCGAATGGATCGAATCTCTCCCCTGCGCCGCCGAATGGATTTGTGTGAAGGAGTAATTGAAAAGAGGATGCGTTTTGTGGGGGAACTTCTTAAAAGAAGTTCCCCCACACCCCCTCAAGAACTCTCTAACAGGAAAATAAAAAGAATTCACTCCAAAGATACAGATAGACAGTCGACGCAAGTCATAGACTTGCTTTTGCTCTCGCAAGAAATCAGGGGCCACCGAGACCCTGCTTTCTCAGAAAGTTGAGAGTATATGAATAAACAATAAAGGGATAGCGCACGTGCTATCCCTATATTTTTCCCTATTCAACTTTCTTAGCGCGCGGGGTCTCGGTGGTGCCCACGCGCTCGCGACAGCAAAAGCGAGGTTTACCCTCGCGCCGCCCGTCCGTTAGTGAACTAACGAATTGTCTTTATAGACCCATTGTTAGAGAGTTCTTGAAAGGGGTGTGGGGGAAACTTCTTGCAAGAAGTTTCCCCCACAATCTTTCCTATTCTAACTTATTGTGCCGCATCAACGATAGCGGTGAACTTTTCTGCAACGAGGGAAGCGCCGCCGATGAGGCCGCCGTCAACGTTGGGCTTTGCGAGCAGCTCGGCTGCGTTCTTTTCGTTCATCGAGCCACCGTATTGGATGGTAACGGTCTCGGCAACGTCTGCACCGTACATCGAGGCGAGGACTTTGCGAATGACGCCGCAGGTCTCCTCGGCTTGCTCGGGAGTCGCGGTCAGGCCCGTACCGATCGCCCAAACGGGCTCGTAAGCGATGATAACGTTCTTCATTTCCTCGGCACTAACGCCTTGCAGATCGAGCTTTGTCTGCATAGCAACAACCTCGTCGGTGATACCGCTAAGACGTTGTTCCTTAACTTCGCCCAAGCAGAGGATGACCTTCATACCTGCTGCGAGAGCAGCCTTGGTGCGCAGATTAACGGTCTCGTCGGTCTCGCCAAAGTATTGGCGTCTCTCGGAGTGACCGATGATAACGTATTCAACGCCGCAGGCGGTCAGCATCTTTGCTGATACCTCGCCCGTGTAAGCGCCTTTTTCGGCAAAGTGAACGTTCTCGGCGCCGATCTTAATGTTAGAGCCCTTTGCAGCCTCTTGAGCGGCGGCGATGGTAACGTAGGGTGCGCAGAAGATGATGTCGCAGTTGTCTTTGCCTGCAACCATGGGCTTGATTTCATTGATAAACGCGGTTGCTTCGGCAGGGGTGAAGTTCATCTTCCAGTTGCCGGCAATCACGGTTCTTCTTTTTGCAGGATTCATAATCGATTACCTTTCCTTTTTTACAAAATAGGGGGAACGGCGGCTCGCCGTTCCCCGTTTGAATTTTTAGAATAAATTACTTGTCTAAGAGGCAAGCAATGCCGGGAAGCTCGAGACCCTCGAGGAACTCAAGGGATGCGCCACCACCGGTGGAGATGTGAGTCATCTTGGGGCCGAAGCCGAGACGCTCAACAGCCTCTGCGGAGTCGCCACCACCGATGATGGAAACAGCGCCGGATTCTGCAACTGCAGCGGCAACGGTTTCGGTACCGGTTGCGAAGTTCTTCCATTCGGAAACGCCCATAGGACCGTTCCAAACAACGGTGCCGGCACCCTTGATAGCTGCGGAGAAGAGCTCGCAGGTCTTGGGGCCAATGTCAAGACCCATCCAATCGTCGGGGATCTTGTTGGAGTCAACGTACATAGCTTCGGTGTTCTCGTCGTATTCCTTACCAACCTTGTTGTCGATGGGGAGCAGGAAGTTAACGCCCTTAGCTTCGGCTTTTGCCATCATCTCTTTTGCAAGGTCGATCTTGTCGGTCTCGCAAAGGGAAGTACCAACGCTGTAGCCCTTGGCTGCAAAGAAGGTGTATGCCATACCGCCGCCAACGATGAGGGTATCGCACTTTTCAAGCAGGTTGTTGATAACGCCGATCTTGTCGGAAACCTTTGCACCGCCAAGAATAGCAACGAAGGGACGTGCGGGATCAGCCAGAGCCTTGCCCATAACGCCGATCTCTTTTTGAATGAGGTAGCCGCAAACTGCAGGCAGATAATCAGCAACACCTGCGGTGGAAGCGTGTGCACGGTGAGCAGTACCGAATGCGTCGTTTACGAACAGACCGCCCTCGCCTGCGAGATCAGCCAGAGCCTTTGCAAACTCGGGGTTGTTCTTGGTCTCGCGAGCGTCAAAACGAACGTTCTCAATGAGTACGCAGGTGCCGTTTTCCATAGCGGCAACCTTTGCCTTTGCATCGTCACCGATGATGTCGGATGCGAATACGACCTTGCCGCCGAGATCTTGGTTCAGACGATCGGCAACGGGCTTGAGAGTGAACTTAACAGGGTCGTTCTTCAGAGCCTTTTCCTTCAGCTCTGCGGTAGCAGCCTCTCTCTCGTTCTCGGGGAGAGCGTCAACCTTCTTTTGCTCTTTTTTGTCGAGCTTAAAGTTGGGGGTGAAAATAGCGTGGGGCTTGCCCATGTGAGAGGAGAGGATAACCTTAGCACCCTTGTCCATCAAATACTTGATGGTGGGGAGAGCACCAACGATTCTCTTATCGGAGGTGATAACGCCGTCTTTCATAGGGACGTTGAAATCGCAACGGACAAAAACTTTTTGACCGGCTTTGATTTCGATATCTTCAATCGACTTTTTGTTGTAGGTCATAATTTTTCATTCCTTTCAAAAAATAAGAATTTTGCACATATACATATATGATACCACAAATTGGGAAATTTATCAATAGGTTTTGTGAAATTTTTGACGGAAAAGTTTTAGAAAGAATGCAGGGGAAAACTTCTTGCAAGAAGTTTTCCCCTGCACCCCTTTCAAGAACTTTGCACAAGGGGTCAAAAATAGAGTTGTGAGTTTGTGGATGGACGGTTAATGCACATCACAAGGATATTATTCCGTTTCCTTCGCTTCTAAATCAAAAATCGATTTCGGATTATATTCTATGAACGCGTTGATGCAATCGGTGCAAATTGGAATATCCTTGACAGCATCTTTTTGCACAAGTCTGCAAAGCTTGATCGTTTTTTCTTTTTGTTGGCAAACGGAGCATTTGTTGTACGTATTCATTGTTGTAACAACCAACGTGGTGCACATATATTCCTCGGGGCTTTTGCCGATCTTGTGCAGATATGCCTCGACAGAACCGTCTCTTTTGGGAGCTTCTGGTATCAATTCTTCCATCTTCCAAGCAATGTCGCAAACGGTTGCGCTTTTGGGTGCTTGCTCGCACTTCTTCAAATTGGACAAAGAACTCATTTGAAATATCCCCCTAAAAAATAAAAAGGTGTGCACAACCGAAGCTATGCACACCGAAAAACGCAA
Organism: Oscillospiraceae bacterium; assembly: GCA_015065205.1. Taxonomy (GTDB): domain Bacteria; phylum Bacillota; class Clostridia; order Oscillospirales; family CAG-272; genus UMGS1865. Next base: position 909 of record SVQS01000075.1, on the reverse strand, counting down.
ACCCCGATTGTTGTCACACAAACTAAATCGGAATGGCTTTTACACACATCTAGAGTTTAGTGGAGCTTACGTTTTTTCCACGTTGACACTCTAGATATAATATGCGTAAAAAAGGTATAGTTATCCCAACAAAAGAAAAAGAGCCTATCCCGAAAAAATATTCAGTTTGTGTGACACCTTGATTATAACACGAGGGAGCGGATTTGTCAATGGTTTTTAGAAAAATACAACCAAACAACACCACTGTATGTCATCCTGAGCAGAAGTTCGACTGGCGCTTGCCGCCTTCTCAGAGATGACATACAGTGGGTTTGTTGCGCTTAAATTCGTTAGAGACAGGGCGACGTCCTCGACGCCCCGCAACAATAAAATTTTTGAAAAACAAAGAGATACCCCCGCGGCGCGCCGCGGGGGTGAATAATGATTTTTAATTTGGATAGTCACCAAAGTTTTCAATATGCGGAGTTGTGTTGTTATATACTTGATACCCAAGGATTTCAATGATAGTACCTTCAACATAGTGCGCTTCCGTGTCGGATCCACCGTACAAGCTGTGCACCTTATAAACGGTGTAGAAAACGGCTTTGTACCGTACACTTCCCCCGTCCTTGGCTTGACTTCGCATGGGAAACAGCAAAACCAAGGCAACCAAAACACAAATGACTGCAATTACTTTCTTCATAACGCGTCCTCGTTTATTTTTGGAGAGCGTTCTTTTTTGCCTTCTTTTTCGCTCTCGCGCGGCGAATAATCAGAATAACGGGAATGAGCACAATGACGATCAAAACAAGGAACGGCAGTGCTTCTACAAACCAAACGGCAAAATCTTCAATAAATTCAGCAAACTCTGTGAGTCCGGCAGAGAATGCGGTACTGATGCGTGTGCCGAAGGATTCTTCCTCGGCAGGC
>SVQS01000074.1 GCA_015065205.1 Oscillospiraceae bacterium | reverse complement strand
CGGTAGCTTTCATATATATAATCTCCTTTTTACATTCAATTGACGGAAAACCGTAACAGTAGTATCTGTAAAGATTGGAGAATTATACTGTATAGATTGATTTTTAAACTGAATTGTCTTGAAAATGTTATAGCGTAAAGGAGTTTTAAGTGTTGACAAAGATAGAAAAAGGTGGTATAATAGACGAAAGGATACTTTCCTGATACAATTTTAATATTAAGGAGAAAAGCTATGTCGATTTCTACAGTTTTAATTCTAGCAACACTTTTCGGTATATCAGCAACCATTATCTCTTTCTTCACGATTATTCCAGAAGAAAAAAGAGCTAGCATGACGCATCCCTTTGCAATTTATCTTCACAATTTATTTAACTTTAAAAAGCTTTGGATTGAAGGAATTTTAAAATTCTTTTATGTATTTTCAACGTTCGCATCCATTATCGGTGGTTTCTTTATGCTTTTCTGGGTAGAGCAAACTCAAACATATCATCCCGGAAGCTCTTGGTATGATGAGGGCTATTATACCACCTCGACTCAATGGCGCGGATATATTGGTCTAATCGTAATGATTCTTGGTCCTGTAATTATTAGAATTACATATGAATTTGTTATGATGCAAATTCTTCTTCTGAAAAATGTTATGGATATCAACAAAAAAGTTGAGCTGAAAAAGCCTGAATCCACAGAAACTCCTACGGTTGTAGAGGAAGATGAAGTCGATCAATAAATAGAAAAACAGCGGAGTGAATTTTCACTCCGCTGTTATCTTTTTATCAGAACAAAATAATCAAAAACTGCGACACAAGCACTACTGTAATCAGGGCGATGGGATAGGTTGCGGCGTAAGCGGTGGCAACGTCTTCGGTGCCTGCGGTGGAAATGAGCGTTCCAAGTGCGGGGGTTGAGGTCATCGCGCCCGTGATCGCGCCGAGGTTGTTGAGCAGCCCCATCTTGAGGACAAACTTTGCAAACAGGTACGCCAAAATCAGCGGAATGACGGTCATCACCGCGCCGTAGAGGAAGTAGATGGGATCAAAGCAAGCAACGAACTCCGCACCGCCGGGAATGCCCGCACCGGCGAGGAAGAGGACGAGCCCCAACTCGCGCAAAAGCTTGAGCGTTTTTGTGGGGGGCAGAATATTCCATTTGCCGATCCTTCCAAAATGACCGAAGAGCAGGCTGACAAGCAGACAACCGCCCGTAGTGGTCAGGGCAAAGCAGGTGCCGTCAAATCCGTCCGCCGAGAGCGGAATTTTGATCTGCCCGACTACCGTTCCAAGGATCGCCGCCAGCGCAAAGGGCGCAAGACCTGCTGTGTCGAGAGAGAACAGTTTTCTGTCCTCTTTTTTATCGTCTATACTTGCAGTCGGCAACAGGAGCGTGCGTTCTTTTTCCATGTCCGCTTTCTCAATACGCGGAATGAGTTGAATAAAGAGCACCTTGCCAACTACACCGAATATGTAAGCGATGCCGTGACCGACCGAAACAAGCCCCATATATTCGGCTGCGACGGTCGCTTTGGCGGCAGAGAATGCAGGCGTGGACGTCAAAGCACCTGAAAGGATGCCCACGATCATTGCCACAAAGCCGTCCTGCTCCTTGATGGTCGAGCCGTAGCCAATCAGCTCGCCAAGCAGAATGCAGCCAACAGCAATCACGCCGCCCATAAGGGGAATGAGCACGCCGAGCGGTGCATAGCGCGCAAAATTGTGCCTGAGGTTTTGCACAAAACGCGGACCTGCCATGTATCCCACCGAGGTGACGAACAAAATCAGTCCAAAGCTCTCGATCAGGGCAAGACCTTGCGAATGATCATAGTTGCTCCCAAAGTTCAGCAAAAGGGCGCCACTCTTGTTCACCCCGAAAAAGAGCGCGCCTGCCAAAAGCGCGACCAGGAAAACACCCGCGTCTCCAAGAGAAATGCCTTTTATTTTGATGCGTCCCAGGGCGTAACCGAGGAACAAAACCGAGAATACGATCAAAAGCAGCAGAGATGTGCTGCCAATAGAGATGAGACCGCCAAACAGCGACATACAATCAACTCCTTTTTCATCTTATCTTGTATTATATCACACGTGAGGCTGGATTGCAAGGCTTGTGCCAAAGTTTTCTCGTCTTTTTGGGCGGACTGTTCTGTCATACTTACCACACTTGTCGCATACAATAAACCAACACAAAAAGGAAGGTAGGTTTGTATGATGAAAACGAACAAAAGCAAAAACCGTCGCCACGTGGCAATATTCCTTTGCATTGCGTGTCTGTTAACGCTTTGCGCCTGCGCAAAAAAGCAGAACGAGATGCAGGATGCGCAATCGGTCCTCTCACCCGGTGTACAGATCCTTTCTGCCGCCACCGAAATGGCAGTGTGGGGATTGCGTGGCAATGACGTGACCTTTGAAGCCGAGGATTTCTCGCGCAATCTCAATCTTTCAAACATTCAGTACATCAAGGTCATCAGCTTGCCAACTGCCGCCGAGGGCGAGCTTTTAATGGGCTCTGTCTGTGTGAACGCAGGGCAGGTCATTTCGGGCGAAAACTTAGCACATATGTGCTTTTCGGCAGCTGATGACACCGTTACCAAGGCATCCTTTACCTTTTCTGTCAACGGTAGCGCCACTGCCATTACCTGCAACGTCCACCTCTTAAACGGCGAAAATTACGCCCCCACGGTCAGTCTTGCATCCAGTGCAACTTTGGAGATGTCCACCTATCGCGACCGTGAAGCATACGGACGTCTCTCGGCGTATGATCCCGACGGCGATGCAATCGTTTTTGAGATCATCAAAGCTCCTGAAAACGGTTCGGTGCTTCTCTCTGACAGAGCGGAAGGCACCTACGTCTATACACCCCGCAGCGGATTTGTCGGTAGCGACGAGTTCTCCTACGTTGCGCGTGACGTTTACGGCAATTACAGCACCGCCACAACCGTTAAGCTCCGCGTCATGAGCGCGGGGACGTCGATCACCTACGTTGATATGGCAAACTCCAAAGCCGCAAATGCCGCACTTGCCCTGACAGAGGCAGGCGTGATGAGCGGTGTACAAATTGGCAATCAGCATTTCTTTTATCCCGAGCGCACGGTCACGCGTGCCGAGCTTTTGGTAATGGCAATGAACGCGGCAGGCATTACCGAGGTCCCCGCGTGCGAGGCAACGGGATTTGACGACGATGCTGACATTCCCACCGCTATGAAAGGATATGTTGCGTCGGCGTATTCCATGGGATACATCAGCGGTTCTCTCAAGGATGGAAAGCTTTGCTTTTTGCCCAATGAGGAGATCACACGCGCCGAGGCGGCGGTCATGATCTGTGCCATTCTCGGTGAGAAAAATCAAGGCGTTATCCCCACCTTTGCCGACGGTGCAGAGATCCCTGTTTGGGCACAGGAAGCCATTTACACCTTGAACGTGCTTGGTGTTATGGATGCAACAGAAGGTTACATTGAGCCATCGTCCGCACTTTCGCGTGAGCAAGCAGCTCTCATTCTGCAAGCGGTCATGCGCCTGAAATAAGAAAAAAAGCCCTTTTTTTCTCTCAAAAAGCCCATTTTGACAGGAAAAAGGGCTATTTTTTAGGAATAAGAATTAATCTTATTCAAATAAAAACAAAAAATTTGAAAAAAGTGTGAATTTTCGTTTTTCTATTGCAAAATACTAAAGTATGTGTTATAATATATAAAGCAGCGCCAAGCTGTAAAATGAGGCCATACCAGCCGGGGAATTAGCGGAGCCCTGTACCTGAAATCCGCTACAGCAGGGGTGGACTCCTCTTTTGAGGAATGAGCTCTTACGAATTGAGTCGTATCTGCTGTGTTGACGAATGGGTCTTGCGCAATCAGGACTCGTGAACCATGTCAGGTGGGGGACCAAGCAGCATTAAGCGATCATCTTGATGTGCCGCGAGGGTGCCTGTTCTGAGCAGGAGGTGCGAATATCGCGTGGGAGCGACTTTCGATTTTGGGGTGTATGGTCTTGTTTTGCAGTTTGGCATTTTTAGGATAAAAAAGGAGACAAGCAATGAAACTCGGTGTTAGCAGTTACAGCTTTGCAAAACATATCAAGGAGACGGGATGTGATCTTGTGGAAGTCTGTCGCCTTGCCAAAGAAATCGGTTTTGAGGCGATTGAGTTTATCAACATCACAACTCCCGATCCCATAGCTACGGCAAAGGAACTGCGCGAGTACTGCGCTTCTATTGGTCTCGATATCGCCGCCTATACCATTGGCGCGGATCTGCTCAACGGAGACGAGGAAGAGATCCTCAAAAAGCTGTATGAGTTTGTTGATACCGCCGAGGCTCTTGGCGCACCTTTGATGCGTCACGACGTTACCTACTCCTTGCCGGAGGGAACGACTTGGGAAGATGCCATTCCTGTTCTTGCTCCTCGCATCCGCAAGGTCACGCAGTATGCCAAAGAGAAGGGGATTCGCACCTGCTCCGAGAACCACGGCTACATCTTTCAGGATTCGGAGCGCGTAGAAGCGCTTATCAAGGCTGTCGACGACTCCAACTACGGTTGGCTTGTTGACGTTGGCAATTTCTTGTGTGCCGACGAGTATCCTCTCGACGGTGTTCGTCGCGCGTTGCCTTATGCGATTCACGCACACGTCAAGGATTTTCTCTATCGCAAATCCGATGAACTTCTCGCACGCCCCAGCGGATTTTTTGGAACCCGCAACGGCAATCTTCTGCGCGGAACCATTCTCGGCCATGGCGACGTTCCCGTAGCTGAAGCCGTTAAGCTTATTCGCAAGTCAGGCTACGATGGTGTTCTCTCGCTCGAATTTGAAGGGGCGGAGGAGAACCTTCCTGCACTTAAGGCGGGATTTAAGTATATGGGACGTTTGATGGAGATGCCCATCGAATAATTCCATAAACATTTCATTTTGCAATACGTAGGGCATCAACGCCCAATTTTATAAAAGGAGGACAAGCTATGCATCAGGCGTTATACAGAAAGTGGCGTCCGCAGACCTTTGAGGATGTATGCGGTCAAGAGCACATCACGTCCATATTGCAATACGAGGCACAAAATGGCGCGCTCAGCCATGCATATCTATTCTGCGGCTCGCGCGGAACGGGTAAAACGACCTGTGCCAAGATCCTCGCTAAGGCAGTCAACTGTCACAATCCCCAAAACGGTAGCCCGTGCGGAAAATGCGAGGCGTGTCTTTCTATTGACAACGGCTCTACTACCGACGTGCTTGAAATGGATGCCGCATCCAACAACGGTGTCGACAACATCCGCGACATTCGCGACGAGGTCGTTTATTCGCCGTCGTCTATGCGTTATCGCGTTTATATTATTGACGAGGTGCATATGCTCTCCGCAAGTGCATTTAACGCACTGCTCAAAACATTGGAAGAGCCCCCCGAACACGTCATTTTTATTCTGGCGACCACCGAGCTTCAAAAGCTCCCCGCCACCATTATTTCCCGTTGCCAACGCTTCGATTTTCGCCGTATTTCAACAGACGTGCTTGTAAATCGACTGACGTATATCGCAAAAGAAGAGGGAATCACGCTTGACGCGGAATCTGCGCGTATGCTTGCAAAGCTTGCGCAGGGCGGTATGCGTGATGCCATTAGCTTGCTTGAACTCTGTGCAGGTGGCGGACGAGCCGTCACACCCGACATCGTTGCCGAAACGGTCGGTATTACGGGCAGAGAAGCAATGATCGAAACCGTGCGCGCCGTTGCCGAAAGCAACTATGATGCACTCTTTGAGCAGATTGCCGCCGTTGTGCGTTCTTCCAAGGACATCAGCGTTTTCTGGCAGGACCTTATCTCCATTTGGCGCGATATGCTCATTCTCAAAACCACGCAAAATGCCGTGACGTATCTCGATTTGACCGACCACGAGGCGGAGGAGATGAAGAGCATCACTGCGCTTTTTCGTAAAGAAACGCTCATTCGCCATTGCAAGCTTTTGGAAGATGCTTTGTTTGCGATGGCAAAGGCGAACTCTGTTAAGCGTGTGATTGCCGAAATGACACTTGTTCGTATGTGTGATGCGGCACTCGATACCTCGCCCGAGGCAATGCTCTCTCGTATTGCACAGCTTGAGGAACGCCTTGATACCGGTACACTTCCACTAGCCCCCAAAAACCAAGAAAAAGCCGAAAAAACAACATCTGTTGTGCAAAAACAGGTGGAAACTGTGCGAAAAGCGGAAGAAAAGACTGCCCCCGTGGCAGAGAAAAAGCCAACACCGGCATCCGCATCTGTGCCTACGCGCACTCTGCGCACCATTCGCAGCTGGATGGAAGTGGTCGAGCGCATCAGCCGTAGCGACCCTATGCGTGCAAGCTTTGTAAAATCCTCGCGCGCCTATGAAACCGAGGATGGCAAGGTCATCGTCCGCTTTGGCGATTCCTTCTCAATGCAGATGATGGAGCCAGGCGAGGCGAGAGATCGGTTGCGCACCGCAGTCTCGGCAATCCTTAAGCGCGACGTTGGCGATCGCGAACTCATTTTTGAAATTGCCGAAAAGCGCGCCGATGCATCGGTCATCGATGAGATCATCGATGCCACCGAAAACTAACACACGTCTAACAAAAACAGAGATATAAAGGAGAACAACCATGAGAGCAAACATTCCAAAGGGTATGGGCGGCGGCCCGCAAAATATGCAAGCAATGCTGCGTCAGGCACAAAAAATGCAAGAGGATATGGCAGCAAAGCAAGAGGAACTCGACGCACGTGAATACGACATTTCCGCAGGTGGCGGTGTTGTTAACGTAAAGATCAACGGCAAAAAAGAAATTCTTGCCATCGATCTTAAGCCCGAGATCGTCGATCCCGACGACATCGAAACCTTGTCCGATATTCTCGTAGCAGCTGTTAACGAGGCCATCAAAAGAGTAGAAGATACAAACAGCGAGGAGCTGGGCAAGATCACGGGTCCCATGAATATGCCCGGACTGTTCTGATCTATGGCAGAATACATCGAATCTCTTTCTAACCTTGCCGAAAAATTCGGCAGACTCGAGGGTGTGGGCAAAAAAACAGCTATGCGTATGGCGTTCTCTGTTCTCGAACTCGACGTCGAGGAAGCCGAGGACTTTGCGCGCGCTATTCTCGACGCAAAAGAGAAGATCCATCTTTGTCCCGTCTGTCAAAATTTGACCGACCGCGAGCTTTGCCCGATCTGCGCGGATGAGGAGCGCGACCGTTCGCTTATTTGTGTTGTCACCGATGCGAGAACTGTGCTCGCGATGGAAAAAGTGCGCGAATATCGCGGTACGTATCACGTTTTGCACGGTTTGATCTCTCCAATGAACGGCATCACGCCCGAGCAACTCAAAATCAAGGAGCTGCTCGCACGTGTTGACACAGGAGAGGTTGGTGAGGTCATTGTTGCCACCAATCCCACGGTCGAAGGCGAGGCAACCGCAATGTATCTCTCGCGCTTGCTCCAGCCCTTCGGTGTGCGCGTCACGCGACTTGCCTACGGAGTTCCCGTAGGAGCCGACCTCGAATATGCCGATGAAGTTACCCTCTATCGCGCCCTCGAGGGCAGAAGAGACGTGCATTGAGTGCCTAATGAAATAAGGAAAAGAAAAACGGATGCGTTATGTAAGCGCGTCCGTTTTCTGCTTGTAAAAAAGCCCCGCACGTGCGGGGCAAATGATTATTTCTTTTCGATAGGAAGCCATATTTGAACATTTCGTTCGTTTTTTGGTTTCCAATGATATACAGCTAACTCGGGACCCTGTGCCAATTGAAATCCCATTTCGGGCATCCATTCAGTTAAAATTTTAATTCTTAGGTTGAGAAGATCAAAATAGTCACAGATAGGACTTTTCGTGTCACTTGTTTCAAAAATCACGTATGTGGTTTTGGGGATTTCAATTGTTTCAAGATTTAGAGATTCCACAAAGTCAACACCTGTTACATTGTGGTTAAAAAGATTTTGACGTTCGTAATTATCGAGTTGATGACAGTAATAATAGTCATATCCATTATCGTCTATATTGGTGATTACACAATAAGCATCATCACCACCCGAAGCACCTTTTAAAAACCATTGTTTGCCTCTGGTGGAAATGAACAGTTCTTCCTCTTGCTTTTCACGCTCTTTTCCGTATGGGGTTCCCGTGAAGTGCGTTTTGAAGCCAGTCAAGAACATGGGGGATTTTTCTTCAATTCTGTAATTCATAGTGCTACCGCCTTCCAATGAAATTTTTATTGACAAGCGAGAAAAGGATTTGAGATTGTTTCCGTCTGCGCGCGCTTGCGACGGAGTGATCCCGTGAAATTTTTGAAATGCTTTAGCAAAGCTATCGGGGCTATCATAACCGTATTTCAGAGCGACATCGATTACTTTTTCGTTGCCGTTGGCAAGCTCTGCGCCTGCCAAGGAAAGACGGCGTAGCCGAATATACTCTCCAAGTGTGTATCCACAAAGAATACTGAATACTCTTTGAAAATGATAGCTTGAAGAAAAACTTTCGGCAGCTACCTTTCCGTAATCGATTTCCTCGGTCAAGTTTTCCTCGATGTAATCAATGGCTTTTTGCATTCCGGTAATCCAATCCATTATTCATCCCTCCCGTCTGCCTATATCTTATCAGAAAGCATTTTGAAAATCCCGATTTTCTGTGCGAAGATGTATCGGATATATTATATCATATTTTTTCAAAATTGTCTATAATAAAAACGCCCACAAAAGCGCTGCCCCGCACAAGGCGGGGCAGGGGATCAGAGTGCATATTCGCTAATACGGGTTTCAACCAAATAGTATTCAATATCATTGACGATCAATTTAGAATTTTCAACAATGTGTTGCTTGAAATCATCGGTGTACAATTCGGTTTGGTTAATACAATCAACCGATTCATACCAACGCATAAGTACAAGTCGACCGTTTGTATCAACATAATTCTCCGTTACCAAGGTGTTTTTTTGTACAACAATAAACTTTACGGTTTCAAATGTTCTTTCACCAATGGTTA
>SVQS01000073.1 GCA_015065205.1 Oscillospiraceae bacterium | reverse complement strand
GCAAACAGGTCAGCTCTCACGTCATCCTCGAGCATCTTCATCGAAACGTTGAAATAGCTTTCAAGCGAGGTAACAGACGCGCAGAAGCCGTCGTAAATATAGGCGCGGATGTTCTTCTTTTTGAGCTGACGTGTGAGGATATCATTGGAAAAGCTTGTGTAGCGGTGTGCGATGGAATCGGAAACGATGTTTTGCAGATCCGCACGGCTCACCACCATCAAATAGGTGTTTGCATAGTAGTTGCCCTTTGTGGGGGCGGTGTAGGAAAGCGAGGTCACGCGACCGCTCTCGTCGATACCGAGCACGTCGGCGTTCTGACCGAACAGAGAATCCTTTGCATTGACCTTTTTGGCAACGAGGGTGATATAGGCTTCGTTGCGAATGTGCTGCTCGATAACATCGGATAGATCGATGTTCATAATGACGTCGCAATCGCTGAGCACAATGTAATCCGCTCCGCAACGGTTGATAAAGTTTGCAGAGCCCATCAGCGCCTCAAGACGGCTCTCATAGAGCTTGCCTGCGGCGTGATTTTCGTATGCGGTAACGTAAGGGGGAAGGAGCTTAATACCGCCCGAGCGGCGTGCGAGATCCCAGTCCTTGCCTGCACCGATGTGGTCCATCAGTGATTGATAGTTATAGTGCGTTACAACACCGATGGTTGTAATATCGGAGTTGACCATATTGGAAAGCGGAAAATCGATAAGGCGATAGCGGCACGCAAAGGGAATGCTCGCCGTTGTGCGGCGACGCGTCATTTCGGGAAATCCCTGCTCTTGCTTGTTGGAAAAAATCAAACCTGCAACTGTCATAGTCCACTACCTCCTTAAGATTCGGAGAGCATCGCGCCGGGGGCAACGACCTCATTCGCTTTGATTACAATGTCAGCACCAACCACGGCAATTTCGGCTCCGCTTTCGCGAGATGCGCCAACGGTGGCTTTTTTGCCAACGGTTACTTTTTCGTCAAGAATGGCATAACGAACGGTAGCACCGTCCTCAATAACAGCATCATTCATAATGACGCTATCCTCAACAACAGCCCCCTTGCCAACGTAAACGTTGGCACCCAGCACGCTGTTTTTCACTGTTCCGTAAATTTGACAGCCCGCCGTAACCGATGCGTTCTCAACAACGGCTCCCTTTGCGATGTACTGCGGGGGCTGTGCCGAGTGACGGCTGTAAATTCTCCACGCCTCGTCCAAAAGCGAGAATGCGGGAGCATCTCCCAAAAGATCCATATTCGCCTCCCAAAGAGACTGAATGGTTCCAACGTCCTTCCAATATCCCTCGAAGGAGTAAGACATCATCTTCTCGCCCGATGCAAGCATTGTGGGAATGATATTCTTGCCGAAGTCGTTAGAGGATGCAGGATCGTCGTTGTCAGCCTTCAAATATGCCTCGAGCTTATCCTTGGTAAATACGTAAATACCCATAGACGCCTTGGTACTATCGGGATTTTTGGGCTTTTCGGTAAATTTGAAGATGGAACCATCCTCACGGGTGCTCATAATGCCAAAGCGGCTGGCTTCTTCGATCGGAACGTCAAGGACTGCGATGGTGCAGGCAGCACCGCTCTTTTTGTGTTGCTCGAGCATTTTTGCGTAGTCCATTTTGTAGATGTGGTCACCCGAGAGAATGAGCACGTATTTGGCATCGTAGCGGTTGATAAACTCCATATTCTGCCAGATGGCGTTTGCTGTTCCGCGGTACCAATCGGCACCGCTCTGTCCTTGATAGGGTGCAAGAATCTGCACACCGCCAAAACGGCGGTCAAGATCCCATGCAAGGCCGTTGCCGATATACTCGTTGAGGAGCAAGGGACGGTATTGGGTGAGTACTCCGACGGTATCCACACCCGAGTTGATGCAGTTGGAAAGAGGAAAATCAATAATGCGGTATTTGCCGCCAAACGATACGGCAGGCTTTGCGGTTTTTTGAGTAAGTGCGAAGAGTCGGCTGCCCTGCCCTCCTGCCAAGAGCATAGCAACACATTCTTTTTTCTTGAACATGGTGCGCGTTTCCTCCTTGAAATGTTTTTTATATAATTGTTTTGGATTTTTAGTTATTGATAGCGAAAAACGGATGCTCGTTTTTTGTTCACTTTATCTTCCTCAGTACCACTGCGCTCATTGCAGGCAAGGTGATGGGAACCGCTTGAGAATATCCGCGCAGCATACAAGGCTCGCTCGTAAGTGTTCCCTTGTTGAGAACACCCTTGCCGCCGAACTCGGGAGCGTCACTGTTGAAAATTTCTTCGTATTCCCCCTCATCGGGAACGGCTGCAAGAAAGTTCTCGCGCTGCACAGGTAAGAAGTTGAGATATACACAGAGCTCTTCGCCGTTTTTTGCGATACGTCTGTAAGAAAAGACGCTTTGCTCGCGGTTGTCGGCATCGATCCACACAAAGGAGTCGGGGGTCTCGTCCATCTCCCACAGCTCGGGGTTCTCTAAATAAAGTTGATTGAGCCGCGCGACGAACAACTGATATTTTGCGTGCATATCATAATCAAGCAAGAACCATTCGATCTCGCCGTCGTGATCCCATTCGCGGAACATTCCGATCTCACTGCCCATAAAGAGCAGCTTTTTGCCGGGATGTGTCATCATATAGGTCAGATACGTCCGCGCGCCCGCAAATTTGGTCTCGTAATCCCCTGCCATTCTGTCAAGCAGCGACTTTTTGCCGTGCACCACCTCGTCGTGCGAGATGGGGAGCACGTATCGCTCGCTAAAGGAATAAAGAATGGAAAAGTTCATTTTTTCGTGGTGGTAGGAACGCCACAAGGGGTCCTCCTGCACGTAGGTGAGCGTATCGTTCATCCATCCCATATTCCACTTGTAGGAAAAGCCAAGTCCCTCGCGCTCAAACCCCGTGATGTTCGCCCAAGAGGTCGATTCCTCGGCAATGGTCATCACGTCGGGGTAGTTGGCGGCAAGGTAACCGTTCATTTTTTGGAAGAACGCAATCGCTTCTAAGCATTTATTATCGCCATAAACGTTGGGTACCCATTCACCCGGGCGTTTATCGTAATCGAGATAAAGCATTGAAGCCAGGGCATCTACGCGAAGCGCGTCGATGTGGTATTCCTTGAGCCAATAAACGGCGTTGGAAATGAGAAAGCTTTGCACCTCTTCGCGCCCGACGTCAAAGCGGCGCGTGCCCCAACCCTCGTGTTCGATGCGGTCCCAGCCCTGATATTCATAGAGGGGCTGTCCGTCAAATTCGTAAAGGCCATGCGCATCCTTTGCAAAATGCGCGGGGACCCAATCGAGGATGACACCGATGCCCGCCTCGTGCATCGCATCCACAAATGCCATAAAATCCTTGGGGCTTCCGTGACGCGCGGTGGGCGCGTAATATCCGCAGACCTGATAGCCCCACGAGCCGTCGAAGGGATGCTCGCTGATGGGCATCAGCTCAACGTGTGTATATCCCATTTGCTTGAGGTAGGGGGCAAGATCGCCCGCAAGCTCGGCGTAGGAATAGTAGCTGCCGTCGGCATGCTTCTTCCAAGAGCCGAGATGTACCTCGTAAATGTTGAGGGGTTGTGACAAATAATTTGCGCGGTCGAAATGCGCTTTGCGATACGCGAGCCATCCGTTGTCGCGCCAAGTATAGCCACTGATATCACAAATCAGAGAGGCTGTTTCGGGGGGGCGTTGCATCGAAAAGCCGTAGGGGTCGGCCTTAAGGAGCTCTTTTCCTTTGTTGCGGATGCAGTATTTGTAGCACTGCTCCATCTGCACTCGCTCTCGGGGAAGCATCAGCTCCCACACGCCACCCTCGGTGATGCGTGCCATAGGGTCGGCATCTCGATTCCAACCGTTGAAATCACCGCACACCGAAACGTATTCGGCATTGGGTGCCCAGGTGCGAAAAACAACACGCTCTCCCTCAAAGTGCACGCCTAAATATTCATAAGCATAAAAATTTGTGCCTTGATGGAACAAATACGCCGCCATTTCTTGCGGTTTTGTTTGCAACTTTTGTGTGCTTTTCCCCTTTTTCACGAGATTCCCTCCCCTCTCAAAAAATGCAGGTAATGGTAGTGTGTTCAAAAAACGCTGTTCTATCCTTTTTTCGGTTTTGAAATTCGTTTTCGGCATAGCTTTCAAAAAGCCAAAATGATGCGTTTTTTGGATTCATCCTATGTTATTTTATCACAAATTTTCAACCTTGTCAATGTGCAATATGCACAAATCCATTATTTTACAGTAAGAAATTCTATTTTAGATAGCGCACGCGCGCGAAAAAACGACAAAAACAGAAGCTTTACGGGCCAAAATTCTCCTTTTCTCCACTCTGCCACCAAGCCACGCGCATTTCTATGCTTTCTTCCCGAAAGGTGATGGGCTCACCCTTGGGTGAGAGGGTCAATACACCCCCAGAGGGGAAGGTTAAAATCGTGTTCTCCCCTTCTTTTTGAACGCTATTTGCCTCACCTTGCGGTAAAAAAGCGGTGACAGGGCGCAAAAAGCCCACAACCTCGGATGTATCGCAAACAAAACAGACCTCGCCCAAATGCACCTCGCAGCTCTCACCGCTCGCCGTCAAGGTCAGTCCACAAAGTGCATCCGGTGACAGATATTCAACACGAACGCTTTCCCCACCGGGAGAAATCTCAACAAGGGCAGAAAAATCCATACCGTTTATCTGCCCCGAAACCTCACCGTGTCCCCCACTCTCTAAATAATCCATCCCACTTCGCGCGGGAGCACACCCCGTGCCCCACAACGACATTAATACGACAATCCATAGCAAAAAATGTCGAATTTTCATATCTTTTCCTCCTCTGATCTGCGCAATTCGCATTTTTGAAGCAGATAAAACCAACCCTTCCATCATTTTCTTGCGAAAATGCCACCTCCCCTTACACAGAGGAGGCAAAAAAGTTTCCGCGCCCCAAACCTAAAATTTTCCGTTTTTTCTACACGAAACTGTTTTCTCTTTGTAAAAGTGCTTGGTTTGAGCATCCCCTGTGCAAGGGGAGGTGGCTGCCGCAGGCAGACGGAAGGGTTGTTTTTTCTATAAGTTTTAAATACTTGCGTGTTTACATTCTTTTTTAGAAAACACGCTTTCTTATGACTATTTTTATGAGAAATTTTGAAAAAGATGCGAAAAAGGGATTGCAATATTTGTCTGATAATGGTATAATAGATGCAGTATTTTGTAAGAAAGGTGGAACGCAATGAAAACATCTCCCCACGACTCTGCAAAGCCCCCAATCGAATATTACTTTTACAAAACCACCAAGCGTGCTGAGATTGACATTGCCGCTCTGCAAAACAACTATCGGGCGTGCCTTGAAAAACTTCAACAAACCACACCGAATGCTCGCATTATTTCGGTGGTCAAAGCCGATGGATACGGACACGGTGCAAATACTTGCGTGTGCACGCTTTTGGATGCCGGTTGTGACTTTTTTGCGGTCTCTTGCTTGGAGGAAGCCTATCCCGTCCGCAACCAAGCCGGTGATAACGCCGACATTCTCATTCTCGGTTACACAATGCCGCTGCCTCAAATAGCGGGCGAGTTAGCAAAGCACAATTTTATTCAAACACTGCTCTCCCCCGACTATGCACACGAGCTTTCCAAAGTGGTAAAAAAGGAAAACCTTGCGCCCTTACGCGTTCACATTGCAGTTGACACCGGTATGGGACGCATCGGTTACCCCGCGCGCACAGAAAAAGAAATTGAGGAGACGGTGCAAAACATCTTGGCACTTCGCGATGAAAGTGCATTTGAAATTTGCGGAATGTTCACGCATTTCGCACGCGCCGACGAGGAGCTTGCCACCTCAAAAGAAAAAACGGCTCTGCAAGCCGCACGCTATCGCAAACTGAAAGAAAAGCTTGAAGAGAGGGGCATGGTCATTCCATTCCACCACGTCAGCAACAGTGCCGCCGCTCTGACACGTCCCGACGATATTTTTGACGGTGTGCGACTCGGTCTTGCGCTTTATACGCCGCCAACATACAAGCCAAAACGCCTAAATTTGCAACCTGTTATGCATCTTTCGGCAGATATTGTACATATTCAAACCGTTCCCGCAGGAGAATCGGTTGGTTACGGCGGCCGCTTCAAAGCCCTCGTTGACACCCCCGTTGGGGTTCTCCCCATTGGGTACGCCGACGGGATCCCCCGCTCTCTCAGAGGCGCGACGCTTTCTCTCAAAACCGAAAAAGGCATCTATCCCGTCAAGATCATCGGAAGCATTTGTATGGATCAATGCATGATAGATCTTTCGGGAATTGATGCAAAAATCGGAGATCGCGTCAGCTTTTTCGGTCACACCCCCACCGCCCTATCGGAGCTTGCTGAATATGCAGGTACCATCCCCTATGAGCTGCTTTGCGCAATCTCTTTGCGCGTTCACCGCAATATCATTCGCCCCCAACAAAATAAAACAGAAAAATGAGGATAAAAAAATGAAACGATTTGTAAAAATGACCGCCTTTTGCATTGTTATGACTTTGATTGCCGCCATGTTCTGCCTTCCCGCGCAAGCGGCAGACACCACCGAAGCAAAAACCATTATCAGCTCGGGTTCGGTTGGCACGGGAACGGGAAAACAAACCACGTTGGTTGATTTTACCGCATCTGACCTTTGCGGCTTTGCGCCCATTGGCAATACAGCAGAGCCTACCTTTGTATACTCGAACAATTGGAAAGCAAATGTTCTTCACACTCGCATCAATTCTGCTGAAGCCGAAACCGGTATTCGAGGCACGCTCGCAAAAGCCTCTCTCTTGCAAGGTGCATCAAGTCTTTCGGTAAGAATTCTTGCACAATACACAAAAACCACAACCCATGACGTAATACTCCGCCTTGAAGGACTTGACAACACCGGCGCTCCCTTGATTTTGGAAGCCGCAGCAGAGGCGCCCGTGGAAACATGGCAGGTCGTAACCTTTGATATTTCCGCTTTTGTGGCATCTGCCAACTCCGAAGCTCCCTGCACCATTACCATCCTGACCTCGTCGGACGCCGAAGATGAGGAGTTCTCTTTGTGGTTTCACTCCCTTTATACAAGTTCTCTTGACTCTTTTCCAGAATTCATCATTCCCGTGGCCGCAACGGCTTGCGGATTGATTGTTGGTTTTGCCCTCTTTTTTGTGATTTATCGCGCCACGTGTCAAAAAAACAGACGCCGCCAAGGAGAGATTCGCTGATATGTCACTAAACGTAAAATACGAGCACAAGCTGCAGGATATTGCGTTTTTGAGTGGACATCACATTCAATACATACCGCACCTGCACCGTGAACTCGAGCTCATTTGTTTGCTGGAGGGCGACGTAATTGCCTATGCCGACTCGGTTCGTTATGAGTTGCACGCAGGCGATGTCTTTCTCACCTTCCCCAACCAAATCCACTCCTATGAAAAGGCAACCGAAGAAACACACGTCGGCTTTATTTTCAAGCCCGATCTGCTTCCCGAGCTGATGGATACCTTTACAATCGGTACTCCCATCTCCCCTGTAATTGCAGGGGCAGCAAACAATCCGCGCATCCGCGCACTCATCGATGCTTTGACCGATACGGTAGAACGCGAAGCATTTTCTCACGTATCGGAGTTGCGCCGCGGATACCTGCTGGCACTTTGTGCAGAACTCATTCCCATGATGGAGATTGCAAAGCTCCCCGTTGGCGACTCCGAATCACTGCGAACCATCGTTTCCTTTTGCACACAAAACTATTCTGAGAATCTTTCCCTTTCCCTTTTGGAAGAAAAGCTTCACCTGAACAAGTTTTATATTTCTCACTTGTTCAGCGGAAGGCTCGGCTTGCGATTTAACGATTATATCAACTCCTTGCGCGTCTCCGAGGCTTGCCGATATCTGCTCAATTCCTCGCTCAGCATTACCGAAATCGGCTCTTTGGTCGGTTTTAACACCCCGCGCACCTTCAACCGTGCGTTTATCAAGCAATTGGGCGTTTCCCCCTCGGAATACCGCAAGCAGCGCATGCCCGAAATGCGTGCACACGTCAAACGCCTCTCCGAGGAATAAAAAGATATAAGCTATCAAGCTAATGACTCGATTCCCCTACCAACATCCATAAAGGTGAACTTACTTTTGCCTCCCTTGTGTAAAGGGAGGTGTCAAACGTCGCAAAGCGACGGATGACGGAGGGATTGTAAAAGTTTGTTTCGCGGCAAAGACAATCCCTCAGTCAGCCATTCGGCTGACAGCTCCCTTTACACAAGGGAGCCTTTCACTACCGCCAAACCGCCATCATTCGCCTTCAAAATGCAAAAAGCGAAACCTTGGCGCCGTTTTGTCGCACGTGTCTTACTAAAAAACGAAAGAATAGCAATATTTGTCTGATTGGAGAACCATAATGAGTCAAATTAAGGATATCAATCTCGCGCCCTCGGGCGCGGATAAAATTTCGTGGGTGGCATCTTATACGCCCATTCTCAACTCTATAAAAGAAGAATTTGAAAGAACCAAACCCTTTGCGGGCAAAAAGATCTCGATGTCGATCCACCTCGAGGCAAAGACCGCCTATCTTGCAAAGGTTCTTCGCGCAGGTGGCGCCGAGGTGTGGGTAACGGGCTGCAATCCCCTTTCTACCCAAGACGACGTTGCAGCTGCTCTTGCCGCCGAAGGGTTTGAGGTGAACGCCATTCACGGCGTGGATATGGACGAGTATGTAGAACACCTCAAAAAGACGCTTTCCTGCTGCCCCGATCTCATCATCGACGACGGCGGCGACCTCATTTCCCTTCTTCACGGCGAATGCCGCGAATACGGCAAAAATCTGATTGGCGGTTGCGAAGAAACCACCACAGGCATTCACCGTCTCCTCTCCCGCGAAAAAGCAGGGCTTCTCGACTACACAATGATTGACGTAAACGATGCCGATTGCAAGCATTTGTTTGACAATCGATACGGCACGGGACAGTCGACGATGGACGGAATCATGAACGCTACCAACCTCATTATTGCAGGCAAAACTGTGGTAATTGCGGGCTACGGGTGGTGCGGAAA
>SVQS01000072.1 GCA_015065205.1 Oscillospiraceae bacterium | reverse complement strand
TCCGGCGACATCATCAACGCAATTTCCGAAAAGCTTGGCGTTGCTATTGGCAGCACCTCTCCCGACGGAAAGTACTCTATCGAAGCAACCCGTTGCATCGGTGCTTGCGGTCTGGCTCCTGTTCTTACAGTTAACGGTGAGGTTTACGGCAGACTGACGGTTGACGACGTTGATTCTATTCTTGCAAAGTACAAATAATCCTACATCTGAAAGGCCGGAAAACGCTTATGAAAATTTCTCAAATTCAAGAGCTCTTAGAGGCAGAAATCGTGTGTGGAGAGGATCAACTCAACAGAGAAGTGTCCTCCGCTTGCGGAAGCGATATGATGAGTGACGTTCTCGCATACGTAAAGGATCAGGCGGTTCTTCTCACAGGACTCGTCAATCCTCAGGTAGTTAGAACTGCAGAAATGATGGATATGATTTGTGTCGTATTTGTTCGCTCTAAGGCTCCTACAGAGGAAATGATAGCTTTGGCGAAAGAGCACGGTATGGTGCTTATGAAAACCTGCAAGAGAATGTACGAGGCTTGCGGCAAATTGTATGCCTCGGGTTTGGGTGCAAAAGGAGCAACCGTATGAGTGAGGCTGTTCGTTTTCACTTCAAGGTAGACGGCGATGATTTTACATCGGCAGGTCAGGCATCCGTACAGGTCAAAAAGAATCTGCGCGCGCTTGGAATCTCGCCCGAAATCATTCGCAAGGTTTCTATCGCGATGTATGAAGGCGAGATCAATATGGTCATTCACGCCGGAGGCGGTGAGGCCGATGTTTTGGTTTTCGAAAATCGCATAGAAATCCACCTCGACGATAACGGTCCCGGTATTGCTAATATCGATCTTGCTATGCAAGAAGGATTTTCAACCGCTCCCGACAATATCCGTTCTCTCGGATTCGGTGCAGGGATGGGACTTCCCAATATGAAGCGTTATTCCGACTCTATAACAATTGATTCAGCTCTCGGCAAGGGAACTAAAATTTTGATGACAGTCAACCTTTCGTAATTTTCCTGAATTCTAAAAAAGGAGCTACAGTCACCAATGAATACCTATGAGCATTCTGTTTCACTCGACGTTTCGAGATGCACGGGGTGTACAATGTGTCTCAAACGTTGCCCGACCGAGGCAATCCGGATAAAAGATGGACACGCCATCATCAATCCCGATAGGTGCATTGATTGCGGTGTGTGTATCCGTTACTGTCCGAACAATGCCAAAAAGGCAACCTACAGCAAGCTCGATGCCGTAATGAAGTATAAATGGAAGATTGCACTTCCGGCACCTACACTTTACGGTCAATTTGATGAGCTTGATGACATTGACTACGTTTTGCAAGGTCTGCTTGATATAGGCTTTGATGATGTGGTGGAGGTCGCGCAAGCTGCGGAGCTTGTCTCTGCTTACACGCGACTTTATCTTAAAAACGAGAGTGTTATCAAGCCTGTTATCAGCTCTGCTTGCCCGGTCGTTTTGCGTCTCATTTCGTTGCGCTATCCCATGCTGAAGGAGCACATTATGCAAATGCTCCCGCCTATGGAGATCGCTGCGAGAATGGCGCGTGACAAGGCAAAACGTGAACACCCCGAATTCTCTGATGAAGACATTTGCGTTTGCTTCATCTCTCCGTGTCCCGCAAAGGTTTCTTATGTAAAAAACGGCTTTGGAGAGTACAAGAGTGAAGTCGACGAGGTTCTTTCCATCAGTGATATCTATTTCAATCTCATCAACGTAATGCGCCGCGGACGCACACCAACGCCTATCTCTCATTCGGGTATGATCGGCATTGGTTGGGCAACGTCAGGCGGTGAATGTTCTGCTATCTTCAACGATAAATATTTAGCTGCCGACGGCATCGAAAATGTCAATCGCGTGCTGGATCAGTTGGAGAACGGCAACATCTCCACACTTGAGTTCATCGAACTCAACGCCTGCCCGGGCGGATGTGTCGGCGGTGTTATGGCACTAGAAAATCCCTTTGTTGCCAAGGCGAGATTGCAGACCTTGCGTCGCTATCTGCCGGTTTCCCAGAACTATTTGAGCGAGGATGAGAAAGAGTATATTCCCGAACATTACTTTTTTGAAAATATGCCTACCTACCGACCTATTCAAAGGCTTAGCGAAAATTTTGCCGAATCTCTGCGTATGATGGCAGATATTCAAAAATTGCGCGATGTCCTTCCCGGAATTGACTGCGGTGCTTGTGGTGCTCCCACTTGTCGCGCATTTGCCGAGGATGTGGTTCGCGGAAATGTAAAACGTGACGGTTGCCCGGTAGAAAAAAGCAAACGTTTGGATGAGCAAGGCAAGAAAGAGGAGGAGATATAAATGAAAGTTTTTGATATTGCCAAAACGCTTTCCTTAGAACCTCTTTCCGTAGCGGACAGCTCCCGCGAGGTCAGCGGTGTTTATATCGGTGATTTGCTCAGTTGGGTGATGGGACGCGCCGAATCGGGCGACGCCTGGATCACCATTATGTCCAATATCAATATTGTAGCGGTCGCATCCTTGGCTGATGTTGCCTGCATTATCTTAGCAGAAGGTGTTGTGCCGGACGAGAATGTCTGCATTACCGCCCAACAAAAGGGAATCAACATCTACACCTCGGATAAAACTGCGTATCAGCTCGCCGCCGCGCTTGCGGAGTGCCTGCAGTGAACCGATACTACTACGATTTTCATATTCATTCCTGTCTCTCACCGTGTGCTGACAATGATATGACACCAAATAACATTGCGGGTATGGCGGCTTTGGCAGGCTTGAATATCGTTGCTCTGACCGATCATAATTCTTCTCGGAACTGTCCTGCATTTTTTGCGGCTGCGAAAAAGAACGGGATCATTCCGATTGCAGGAATGGAGCTGACGACGGCAGAGGACATTCATTTGGTATGCTTGTTTGAGGATATCAACAAAGCACTTGCGTTCAATGACGAGGTGGATAGGCACCGTATTCGCATTCCAAACCGAACCGACATTTTTGGAGATCAGCTTTTGATGAATGAAAATGATGAGGTTATAGGCGAGGAAGCGGATCTGCTCTCGAATGCTTTGGATTTAGCATTGGAAGACGTTCCACCGATCGTAGAAGCATACGATGGCATCTGCTATCCTGCTCACGTCGACAGGGAAGCAAACGGCATCCTGGCAACACTTGGCGTCTTTCCGCCCGAGCCAAAGTTTTCTGTTTGCGAGTTGCACGATATGGATAAGGCAGAGCCGCTTTCGGCACTCCATCCGCCAATGCAAAAAATGCTTTGGGTAAGTGGATCGGATGCGCACTATTTATGGGATATCCGTGATAAGGAACACTTCTTTGAACTTGCAGACGAGCCGTATAGCTCGGAGCGCGTTCGAAAAGAGTTGTTTGACACCTTGAGAGGAGGAAAGAGATGAAGGAACTTTCACTAAACGTTCTCGATATCGCTATGAACTCCGTCAAGGCAAAAGCAACGCTGATCAACATTCACATCACCGAAGATGATGAACTGTTAAAGATGGAAATCATCGATAACGGTTGTGGAATGACTGCAGAATTTCTGCGCGGTGTGATAGATCCGTTCTGTACCACGAGAACCACTCGAAAGGTTGGTCTTGGAATTCCGCTTCTCAAGCTTGCTGCAGAGCAAACGGGTGGAGAGGTAACCATTACCTCAAAGCACGAATCGGAATATCCTACAGAGCACGGAACGTGCGTTACAGCAACCTTTTACAAGCAGCATGTCGATTTTACCCCTATGGGAGATATCATCTCAACGGTGACGACCTTGATTCAAGGAAGTCCCGATATAGATTTCGAGTTTCGGCACTTATCAAATACTTTCGATGTGTCACTTGATACAAGGGAAGTGAGAGAGGTGTTAGGACCCGAGATCCCTTTGAGCGAGCCCGAAATACTTTTGTGGATCGCCGATAATTTAAGTGAGCAATATAAAAATATATAACAAACAAAAAGGAAGGATCAAAACTATGAAATCTTTGGCAGAGCTTGCAGCTATCAGAGAGAAGATGAAGGATAAGGTCGTTCTGCGTGAAGGCACCAGCACCACTCGCATTGTTGTGGGTATGGCTACCTGTGGTATTGCAGCAGGCGCACGTCCCGTACTCAACGCTTTCGTTGATGGCGTAAACAAAGAAGGTCTTGCGAGCGACGTTGTCGTTTCCCAAACTGGTTGCATCGGCATTTGTCAGTACGAGCCTGTTGTCGAAGTCCACGAGGCCGGCAAAGAAAAGGTTACCTACGTTAAAATGACCGTTGAAAAGGCAGAAAAAGTACTCAAAGAGCACATCAAAGGCGGAAAGGTCGTAACAGAATACACGATCACAGCCGCTCAGAACGTATAATTGGAGGTATCAATTTTATGATTCGCGCACATGTATTGGTTTGCGGTGGTACAGGTTGTACCTCTTCCGGAAGCCCCAAAATTCAGGATGCTTTCCACCAAGAAATCGAGAAGAATGGCCTTGCTGAAGAAGTAAAGGTTGTTCAAACCGGTTGCTTTGGTCTTTGTGCATTGGGTCCTGTTGTTATCATCTATCCTGACGGCACCTTCTACAGCAACGTAACTGTAGATGACGTTGCAGAGATCGTTAGCGAGCATCTGCTCAAGGGACGTATTGTTGAAAGACTTGTATACAACGATACCGGCGACGCACAGGAAAATGCTGAGGCAGCACATTCCTCTCTCAACGATACCATCTTCTACAAGTCTCAGTACCGTTTGGCACTGCGTAACTGCGGTGTTATCAATCCTGAGAACATTGAAGAGTACATCGCTATGGACGGCTATGCCGCTCTTGGTAAGGTACTGACTGAAATGACTCCCGATGACGTTATTGCTACCATTCTTGATTCCGGTCTTCGCGGACGTGGCGGTGCAGGCTTCCCGACAGGTATGAAGTGGAAGTTCGCTTCCGGCAATCGCGGAAATGTTCAAAAGTACGTTTGCTGTAACGCAGACGAGGGTGACCCGGGTGCATTTATGGACCGTTCAATCCTCGAAGGTGACCCCCATGCTCTGATTGAGGCTATGGCTATTGCCGGCTATGCAATCGGTGCAAACCAAGGTTATGTTTACGTTCGTGCAGAGTATCCTATCGCTGTTAAGCGTTTGCAAATTGCAATTGACCAGGCTAAGGAATACGGACTTCTCGGCAAGAACATCTTTGGTACCGATTTCGAATTCGACCTCGACATTCGTTTGGGTGCAGGCGCATTCGTATGCGGCGAAGAGACTGCTCTTATGACCTCTATCGAGGGTAAGAGAGGTGAGCCTCGTCCTCGTCCTCCTTTCCCGGCTGTTAAGGGTCTGTTCGACCGTCCCACCGTTCTCAACAACGTTGAGACCTACGCAAATATTCCTCAAATCATCCTCAAGGGTGCAGATTGGTTCAAGTCCATCGGTACTGAAAAGTCCAAGGGAACCAAGGTGTTTGCACTCGGCGGTAAGATTAAGAACACCGGCCTTGTAGAGGTTCCTATGGGAACAACTCTGCGTCATATCATTGAAGAGATCGGTGGCGGTATCCCCAATGGCAAAAAGTTCAAGGCTGCACAAACCGGTGGACCTTCCGGCGGATGCATTCCCGCACATCTCATCGATACTCCTATCGATTATGATAACCTGCTTGAGATCGGTTCTATGATGGGCTCCGGCGGTCTGATTGTTATGGACGAAGACAACTGCATGGTTGACATTGCACGCTTCTTCCTTGACTTTACCGTTGATGAATCCTGCGGTAAGTGCACACCTTGCCGTGTAGGTACTAAGAGACTGCTTGAAATCTTGGATAAGATTATTGCAGGTAAGGGTGAGCTTGAAGACCTTGACAGATTGGAAGAACTCTCCAACTACATCAAGTCCGCATCTCTTTGCGGTTTGGGTCAAACTGCTCCTAACCCCGTTCTTTCTACTCTCCGCTACTTCCGCGAAGAATATATTGCTCACATCGTTGATAAGAAGTGCCCCGCAGGCGTTTGCAAGAGCCTACTCAGCTTCTCCATCGATCCCGATAAGTGCATTGGCTGCGGTATGTGTGCTAAGAACTGTCCCGCAAGCGCAATCACAAGAACTGACTATGTGGCTCCCGGTCACAAGCTCGCATCCTTCACGATCGACACTTCTAAGTGCGTGAAGTGCGGCGCGTGCCTGCCTACATGTAAGTTCAAAGCGATTTCCAAAGGTTAATGAAAGGAGAATTGTGGAAAATGGATATGATTAAAGTAAAAATTAATGGCAAGGAATACTCCGTTGCCAAGGGTTCCACGGTTCTGGAAGCCGCAAAGGCAGCACACATTGATATTCCCACGCTGTGCTACCTCAAAGACATCAACGAGATCGGTGCTTGCCGTCTCTGCTTGGTAGAGATCGCTGAAATGCGCGGTCCCGCACTTGGTCCTTGGAGAATGGTAACCGCTTGCGTTTACCCCTGCACCGAAGGTATGGAAATTAAGACCAACACTCCCAAAATCGCTGCATCTCGCAAGATGAATCTTGAACTGTTGCTCTCCAATCACGATAAAAACTGCCTCTCTTGTGTTCGTTCCACCAACTGCGAGCTGCAGACTCTTTGCCGTGAGTACGGTGTTGATTCTTCCAGCTTTGGCGGTGAGACCAACAAATATGAAATCGATAATAAAACTCCTATCATCCGTGATGACAACAAGTGCATCCTTTGCCGTCGTTGCGTAGCAACCTGCGCAAAGGTGCAGGAAATTGGCGTTATCGGTGCCAACAACCGCGGATTTGATACCTATATCGGTTCTGCATTCGAGCAACCTCTGGCAGCTACCTCCTGCATTAACTGCGGTCAGTGTATCGTAGCTTGCCCCGTAGGCGCTCTGTATGAAAGAGACGATACTGACGGTGTATTTGCAGCTCTTGCAGATCCTACAAAGCACACTGTTATCTGCACCGCTCCTTCTGTTCGTGCACAGCTTGGCGAATGCTTCGGCTATGAGCCCGGTACCGACGTTGAGGGTAAGATGGTTGCAGCTCTCAAGGCTCTCGGCTTTGACGGCGTTTACGATATGAACCTCACCGCTGACCTCACCATTGTTGAGGAAGCAAACGAGCTCATTGGCAGAATCCAAAACAATGGCGTTCTTCCTATGATCACTTCCTGCTCGCCCGGCTGGATCAAGTACTGCGAGCACTACTTCCCGGAATACACCGAAAACCTTTCCACCTGCAAGTCTCCTCAACAGATGTTCGGCGCAGTTGTAAAGACCTACTACGCACAAAAGATGGGTTGGGATCCCAAGGATATCGTTATGGTTTCCGCAATTCCTTGTACGGCTAAGAAGTTCGAGGTAGGCCGTCAGGATCAGAACGCAGCAGGCGTTCCCGATGTTGACTACGCTATCACCACCCGTGAGGTTGGCAGAATGATTCAAAAGGCAGGCATCAACTTCCGCGCTCTTGAGGACGAGAAGTTTGACGATCCTTTTGCAATCGGTTCGAGTGCAGGCGCTATCTTCGGCGCAACCGGTGGCGTTATGGAAGCTGCTCTCCGCTATGCGGCAGAGAAGATTCTTGGCAATAAGCTTGAAAAGCTCGACTTCGTTGAAGTTCGTGGCGTTGAGGGCATCAAGACCGCTTCCTACAAGCTTGGCGATCTTACCGTTAACGTTGCTGTTGCTTCCAGCACCGGCATGGCAAAGAAGCTCCTTAACATGGTTAAGGCAGGCGAGCTTGACGTTCAGTTCATCGAGATTATGGGATGCCCCGGCGGCTGTGTAAACGGCGGCGGTCAACCCATTCAACCTGCAAGTGTTCGTATGAACATGGATCTGCGCGCAGTTCGTGCAGCAGTTCTTTACAACGATGACGCAAACGAAACTCTGCGTACATCTCAAGACAACCTTGCTGTTCAGGTTCTGTACGATGAATTCTTCGGACATCCCAACAGCCATAAGGCACACGAGATTCTGCACACAAGCTACATTAAGCGTGGTCTCTAATCTCGTAAGATAATAAAAAGAGGAATCTTCCTGGGAAGGTTCCTCTTTTTTGTGATTTGATGTTGACTTTTTGTTCTTTTGGATGTATAATAAAAGGTGATGATTTTTTATAAAAAGGAAGATTAAAATGACAAAAATTGATATTTTCTCCGGCTTTTTGGGCGCCGGAAAAACAACGCTTATTAAAAAACTGTTAAAGGAAGCATACGCCGGTGAAAAATTGGTTTTGATTGAGAACGAATTTGGCGAGATCGGCATTGACGGCGGCTTTATGCAGGATGCCGGCATTGAAGTAACCGAAATGAACAGCGGTTGTATTTGCTGCTCCTTGGTAGGCGACTTCGGTAAAGCACTGCAAAAAGTGCTTGACGAGTATCATCCTGACCGTATTCTCATCGAGCCCTCGGGCGTTGGCAAGCTTTCTGATATTATTCGTGCCGTACAAAATCTCGGATCCGATGAGGTTCTTCTCAACGGATTTACCACAGTGGCCGACGTTAAAAAGTGCAAAATGTATATGAAGAACTTTGGCGAGTTCTTCAATGACCAAATTGAGAATGCAGGTTGCATTGTTCTTTCTCATACGCAAAGCGCAAATGACGAAAAAATTGCAGAAGCAGTAACACTTCTGCGCGAGAAGAATCCCACCGCTGTTATTGTAACGACTCCTTGGGATATTTTGGATGGTAAGCAGCTCCTTGCCGCTATGGAGCGTCGTGATACCATTGAAGAAGAGCTTGCTCGCTTGGCAGCTGACGTTCATCAGCATGACGACGAGTGCGACGATCCTGAGTGCCATTGCCATCAACATCATCACCATCACCATCACGAACACGAATGTGACGATCCCGAATGTGATTGCAATCATCACGAACACCACGAACACCACCATGATGAAGATGACGATCATCACGAGCATGGGCATCACCACCATCATCACGAACATGAATGCGATGATCCCGATTGCGAATGCCACCATCACGAACACCATCATCATGATCACGAGTGTGATGATCCCGATTGCGAATGTCATCACGATCATGA
>SVQS01000071.1 GCA_015065205.1 Oscillospiraceae bacterium | reverse complement strand
CATTGCAATCGCAGGTCTTTTGCATGACATCTGCAAGGTGAATTTCTATAAGACAAGCTATCGCAACGTCAAGGATGAGACGGGAAGATGGCAGAGTGTTCCGTACTACACCATCGAGGATACGCTCCCTTACGGTCACGGCGAAAAATCCGCCTACATCGTTTCTGCCTATATGCGTCTGACGCGTGACGAAGCATTCGCCATTCGCTATCACATGGGATTTTCGGGCACCGAGGACCCCGGCAACGTAGGTCGTGCGCTTGAAATGTTCCCCTTGGCGTATGCTACCTGCTGTGCCGATATGGAAGCTGCCTTCTTGATGGAAGGCAAGCTTGCGGGAGAAAACAAATGAGCCGTATGTCTGTGAAAGGACGCCGCGCCCTGATCCATCTGTGCTATTTTTTGCCTGCGCTGTTCGGCATTGCTTTATTGATATATGCCGCCGTTCCACACCTTTGGTTTGTGTATGACGGTGAGGCATATTCCACTATGAATCTTTTTGAGTTGCAGAGCAACGCTTGGGATTTTTACGAGCAGATCAAATCGGGTGCGATTGAGAACAGTGGGGCGGTGGTTTGGTTCGAGCAGCTTTTGCCGATTGTCAGCGTGCTGTTTTGGATTTTGCCCATCGTTTACGCTTTTGTGGTGCTCCTGATTACGGTTTGCTCGATTGTGGCGTTTTCCTTTGAACCCACCACGCGTATTGCCAACCGCACCAAGCGCATCCTGCATTTGGTGTGTCCCAATCGCATTACCTATTTGCTGTTTCCACTGCTCCCGTTGTTTTCATCCCTTTTCCCGCAACTGCTTCTGTGGCTTTACCGCTGGCAGGGGATGAGCATTCGCCTTTATACATTCTTCTTGGCAGATTGGATACTCGTACTCATCTTTGCTGTCATCAATGCAGTGGTGTTCATCCTCTTATTGCCATTGCAAAGCGAAGCACGCATGGATATGTTCCGCATTTACAAGTCGGGTTCACGAGTCAAGAGAAGAGGAGACGAAGAGATATGAAAATGACAACCCTTTGTTACCTCGAGCGCGGTGACGAATATTTGATGCTCCATCGCACCAAAAAAGAGAACGACGAAAACCACGATAAGTGGATAGGTGTTGGCGGAAAGTTTGAGGCAGGCGAGAGCCCCGAGGACTGTATGCGTCGCGAGATCCTTGAAGAAACGGGACTGACGGTGACCGATTATCGTTACCGTGGCATCGTGACCTTTGTTTCCGACCTTTACGGAACCGAATATATGCATCTTTTTTCCGTTACCGATTGGACGGGAGAAGCACGAGAGTGCGACGAGGGCGAGCTTGCGTGGATCAAAAAGCAAAAGCTGTTTGACCTGACCATGTGGCAGGGAGACCGCATCTTTTTGAGACTTTTGCAAGAAGACGCATCCTTTTTCTCTCTCAAGCTTACTTACCGAGGAGACGAATTGGTTGAAGCTATCCTAAATGGAGAAAAAGTCTAAACAATCTTTGGAACTACTTGCAAACACTCCCGTTTATTGAAAATCATTTGTTAGAGAGCTTTTTGGAAGGGGTACGGGGGAACGCTTTTTCCCCGAAAAAGGTTCCCCCGCAATCTTTTCAAAATCTCTGTAAGAAAGGAGGAACGAACTTTGAAACTGATACACTGTGCCGACATCCATCTTGATTCGCCGATGGAAACGAATTTGTCGGCTGATAAAGCAAGAGAACGCAAATTGGAGATTCGCTCCACCTTTTCTCGCATGGTGCGCACGGCTGCCGATGAGGGCGTTGAAGCAATTTTGATTGCAGGCGACCTGTTTGATGGCGCGCGCGTGACCAAAAGCACCGAAAATTACGTGCTTGACCTTATCGCATCCTATCCGATGATCGATTTTTATTATCTTTCGGGCAACCACGATAAGGGAAGTGCACTTGCAAATTCCACGCAACTCCCTGCAAATTTACACACCTTTGGCAAGGTGTGGTCGACCTATCGTCAAGGGAACATTGCCATTACAGGTGCGGCAATTCCCGATGCTGACACGCTATCCTTAAATGCTGATGACGTCAACATTCTGCTTCTTCATGGGCAGGAACGCCGCAGTGCAGGTGTAGCGGGCGAGGATATTATCCATCTTGGCTGTTTTAAAAACAAGAACATTGATTACGCGGCACTCGGTCACATTCACGAGCATCGTGTTCTGCGCCTGGATTCGCGCGGTATCGCCGCTTACAGCGGATGCTTGGAGGGGCGCGGATTCGATGAGTGCGGCACCAAAGGCTACGTGCTTTTGAATATTGAAGGCGGTCGTGTTTCGCACCGCTTTGTTCCGTTTGCAACCCGCACGCTCCACACGGTGGAATGTGACGTTACAGGCTTTTCTTCGGGACTTGATTTGGAAGAAAGAATGCTTGCATCCGTTGCAGAGATTCCACAAAAGGATATGGTCAAGGTCGTTCTTGTGGGCACAAGTCCCGCTGAGGCAACGCTTGACTTGTCGCACTTGCGGAGTGTTCTTGCCGAGCGCTTCTATTTTGCAAAGGTCAAAGACGAAACCCGCCTTTCCATCAATGCCGAGGACTATGCTCACGACATCTCACTCAAGGGCGAATTCGTGCGCCGCGTGATGGCTTCCTCGCTCTCACAGAGCGAAAAAGAACGCGTCATTGCTTGCGGTTTCCGCGCTTTGTCGGGAGAGGAGCTTGGCCTATGAATTTGATTAGATTACACGTTGAGAATTTCGGCAAGCTGCAAAATTTTGATTATTCCTTCGACAAAGGTCTCAATGTTCTTTTGCAAGAGAACGGCTGGGGAAAGAGCACTCTTGCCGCCTTTATCAAGGCCATGCTTTACGGTATGTCTGCCAGCAGTAAGCAGTCTCTTGACGAAAACGAACGCAAAAAATATATGCCTTGGCAGGGCGGTGCCTATGGTGGAAGCTTGGAGTTTTCCACCGCGTCCGGCAAATACCGCATTGAGCGCTTCTTTGGCGCAAAGGAGAGCGGAGACAGCTTTGTCCTCTATGACCTTGCCACCAACTGTGAGAGTAACCGCTACTCTTCACGCATTGGCGAAGAACTTTTCGGCATTGATGCCGACGGCTTTGCGCGCACGGTTTATCTTTCTCAACACACGGTTGTTTCCAAAGGAGATAACAACAGTATCACCGCAAAGCTTGGCGACCTGCTTGACGATGTTGACGACATCGGTAGCTTTGACGATGCTATGGCGGCGCTTGACAAGCGCAGACGCTATTACAAAATGACGGGAGAGAGAGGTCGCATTGCCGACATCGAACGCGAGATCGCAAGCTTGCGCGCACAAATCGAGCAACTGACACGCTCCGAAGAAATGATGCGCCAAAAGGAAAGTGAACTTGCCGCGCTCACCGAGCGCGCACGCGAGGCGACCGCATCCATCGAAGAGATGCGTGAAACCCTGCGCCGCGCAGGAATTGTGCGCGAGCGAGCGGTTCTGATAGCGCAAAAAGAGCGGATGCAAAAGGAGCTTTCCACCCTTGAGGAATCCGCACGCGCGTTGGATGTGCGTATGAAAGGGAAAC
This sequence comes from Oscillospiraceae bacterium, assembly GCA_015065205.1. Classification (GTDB taxonomy): domain Bacteria; phylum Bacillota; class Clostridia; order Oscillospirales; family CAG-272; genus UMGS1865. The sequence continues at coordinate 5,507 of SVQS01000071.1, read as the reverse complement.
ATCCCACTCCCGAGGAAATTGACGGAAAGCGTGCACTATTGAACGACATTTACACGGCACGTGCACGTGTGAATGAAATCGCATCCATGGTGGCGCAAACCGAAAAATATGAAATTCTAAAACCCGATTTCAGTGGAACGCTTCCCGGCCGTGAGGAGCTTGCGGCAATGCTTGCGGCAAATCTTGAACTGCAGAACATTGCCCACCGCGAGGCGGGCTTGAGCACCCCCACAGAAAGTGTCGCATCCCATCACTTTGCGCACAAAGCTCCCCCCACCGATGGCGAAATCAAAGCGCTTTTGGATGCGCTTGCCGCAGAGGAAGCAGCACGTTCTGCTAAAAAAGAGCAAAAGGGAAGCGGCAAACGCACACCTGCCATTATTTGTCTTATTCTTGCCGTTGCGGCGTTGATTGCGACATTTGCGCTAACACCTGTTTGGCTTGCCGCTGCGGTGGTTTGGGGTATCATCTCATTGGTTTTGTTCTTACAAAAAGAAAAAACACGGGATAACTCTGCACTCTGCACTCTGCACTCTGCACTCCCCGATGCCCGCGAGATGCTCTCTCGCTACGGTTTCCCCACCGAAGGCAATCTGCGCGACTCTTTGACCGAGCTCTCTTTATTGTCTCGCCAATGGCGAGAGGGACAGGCGGCAGAGCAAAAACGTATCAAGTCCTTGCAGGCTTTGCGTGTGCAAAAACAGCAGATTTTGCGTGGATTGCAAGAAAAATTCCGCACTTGGGATATCGTTCTGCCCCCCAAAAATGACTATCGTGATGACATTGAGGCACTGCGTCGCGACGTTGTTCGCATCACGCGTGCCGCGGCCGAAGCAGAGCAGAGAAATCGCCGCCGCGAGACAGCACTTGCCGAACAAAAGCGCTTGCAGGCAGAGCTTACTCCATTTTTGCGCCACTTCGACCCCGACGGCAAAATGAAGCCTGCCGAGTGTCTTGACCGCGTGCAGGAATGGGAAACCGAATACCGTCGTCTTGCTCGTCGCATTCCGCAGTTGCGCGAAGAGATTACACGCTTTGTTTCCGAAAAGGGAATTTCTGCTTCTGCAAAGCAAGAAAACGCTACACTTCCCGATGTGGATGCTCTCACCGCTCGCGAGAGAACAATGCAAAAGGAGCTTGCCGAAATGCAGAGCCGAGGAGTGGAGCTGAAGAGCCACATCGGTCGTCTCTCTACCGATGTTGAGCGTTTGCCCGAGATTGACGCGACCATTCGCACACTCGAGGAGGAGCTCGCTTTGGCACGTGCTAACAGCGCAACCATTGCCAATACGGCACAGTTTTTAGAGGAAGCCAAAACGGGGCTTTCCACGCGCTATCTTGCCGATATGCAAAATAGCTTTTCCTCGCTGTTGCAAACTTTGATGGATGGGAACACCCCCGAATCGGTGATAGATACCTCGTTTAAGGTCAAGCTCCGCGAGGGCGGCAAAACACAACATCCCGAGTCCTTGAGCCAAGGTTGGCGCGATGCCGTCGGGTTCTGTGTTCGCCTCTCGCTTGCAGATGCCCTGTACGCCGAGGGAGAAAAACCGCCCATCATTTTGGATGATCCCTTTGTCAATCTCGATGAACGGCGATTGGAAGCCGCAAAGAGACTTCTTGTTTCTCTTTCTAATAAGTATCAGATTTTGTATTTGGTCTGCCACGCAGAGCGGGGGTAACGTTATGAAGCCATTGGGACTTTACATTCACATTCCGTTCTGCCGCAGCAAATGCCTATATTGCGATTTTTGCTCTTTCCCACATCAAAATGAAGAGAAAATGACGGAATATGTAGGTGCGCTCTGCCGTGATTTGCAAAGGTACGCACCTCTGTGCCGTGATTATACGGTAGATACCGTTTTTCTCGGTGGGGGAACACCCACCACGCTTCCCGCGCATCTTTTGAAAGAGTTGATGGGTGAGATTTACAAAAATTACAACGTTTCACCAAATACCGAAATTACCGCTGAATGTAATCCCGTTACGGGCGAGCGAGAACTCTTCGCGCTTATGCGCGCGGCGGGCATCAATCGTCTCAGCATCGGCTTGCAGAGCGTGCATGAGAAAGAGCTCAAAGCACTGGGACGGTTGCACACTTTCGATACCTTTGCTGCGTGCTTTGCAGATGCACGTGCGGCTGGGTTTGAGAACATCAGCATCGACGTCATGTCTGGTATTCCGTATCAAACGCCCGAGAGTCGCCTTGAGACCTTGCAAAAGGTGATCTCTCTTGGGCCCGAGCATATTTCGTCCTACGACCTTATCATCGAGGAAGGAACACCCTTTTTCAAAAAGCGTGATGAGCTTCCGTTCCCCGATGAGGAGGACTGTCGCAGAATGTACCTTGAGGGCATCGGATTTTTAGCCGAAAACGGCTACGCGCAATACGAAATCAGCAATTTTGCACGCGCAGGGTATGAGTCGCGCCACAACCGCAAATATTGGAACTGTGACGAATATCTCGGCTTTGGCGTTGCGGCACATTCGGATTTTGGTGGCGAGCGTTTTGGCAACTCGCGCGATATCGAGGCCTACATCGCGGGGCGCGATATCACCGAAGAAAGGGAAATACCCAACAAAAATGAGCGCATCAACGAATACGTAATGCTCCGATTCCGCTTGTGCGAAGGTGTGGATGTAGCCTTGTTCAAAAACCGTTTTGGCATCTCGTTTGAGGGGATGTATGGCAAAAAGCTGGCACCGTTTGTCAAATCGGGATTGGTGCGACACGAGGGCGGAAGATATTTCCTCGCGTCCGAGGGGATGCTTGTCAGCAACACGATCCTATCCGAGATTTTGGATTTTGCATCGCAAAAATGAAAAACCACTTGACAAGTGGGCGAATTTCGTGTACAATAATGACACATACTATTATTGAAAAAAGAGGATACGACAATGAACGAAAACGAACGCGAATTTTTTACGCTGGTTGACGAAGACGGCAGCGAGATCGAATTTGAAAAAATTGGTGAGATTACCCTTGGCGAAAAGGTTTACTTTGCAATGATTCCCGCAGAGTCGGCAGAAAAGGCACAAGACGACGGCGGTTTTTGCGAATACGTAGTCCTTCGCCTTGAGAAGGACGAGAACGGCGAAGATACCCTTGTAAGCGTTGACGACGACGATGAGTTCGACAACGTAGCCGACGTATTTGACGATATGTTCTCCGAAGAAATCGACTACGACGGCAACTAAAAAAGATTTATAACCTGCTTAGTGCGTGATGGTTCGGTGATTTGTGAACCTACAAGAGATTAAAGGAGTCTAAGGCAGACGGTGGTTTGCAGACCTCCCGTATGCGTGCATCGATTGACTTGTCTCGGCAGCATAACGGACGTTGGGAGCAGTAAAGCCGTCCCGCGGACACCGCCCTGAACTACAGGGTTCCGACTGCCCGACCACACGGCTCGGCGGGGGTTTTTTAGTGCGCGATGCTCCTTTTGGGGCATCGCGCATCGATATAAATCCGCTATCGCGGATTTTCGATATGATGCTTACTGCGCAAGCTCTCGATATGGCGCTGACACGCTCGATATGCTCACTGCGTGAGCGCGGATTTATATCATATCGAGCTTGAGCAAAAGCGAAAGCATATCGAATTCGAGCAGCGCGAGAATATATCGAGTCAACGCAGTTGACATATCGACAAAAGGAGTACGAACCAAGATGTTCGTGCTCCTCTTTTATTTTGCAAAAGCATTGACAATTACCAAAAAATGTGATAGAATGGGGGTGCCACGTAATCAAATATCAGCAGTTTCTCTCAAAAGGTGTACGTTTTTACCTTGGTAAAAATGTATGCTCCGTTTTCGTACGCTTTTTGGGAGAGATTTTACATATCCAAAAGTGCTGAAAATTGATTGCGTGGCAGCAATGGAGCTATGCATTTTTGGTGCGTGGCTTCGGCCACGCACTTTTTTGTTTGGCCAAAACCGATCTCAAATGCCGACGGGCACAAAACGCGGAAAGGAAAGGTTATGAAAAAGTCAATGAAGGTCGCATTGCTAATGTGTCTGGTTTTGCTTGTGAGCGCGCTGATGCTTACTGCGTGCGGTGATTGTGAGCATGAATGGGGTGAGTGGTCTGTATCTTCTCCCTCGACCTGTGCAACACAAGGAACAAAACAACGAAAGTGTTCAAAATGTGATGAGGTGCAAACCGAAAGCATCGACATTGCCGATCACGAGTACGATACAGAAAACCTTGTATGGACTTGGAACGGCTACGAATCCGCAACAGCAACATTATCGTGCATTACGGATAGCACTCACACAAGACAAATCAATGCAAACGTAACCGATGAAGTCACAACCGAGCCGACTTGTACAGCAACCGGAACAAAGACCTACACGGCTACTGTAAAAATTGACGGCATTACATATACCGCAACTAAAAATGAAACGCTTGCGGCTCTCGGACACACCGAAGTAACCGATGCGGCGGTTGTGGCTACTTGCGAGAAAACCGGTTTAACCGAAGGATCTCATTGTTCTGTATGCAAAGAGGTGTTGGTTGCACAGCAGGAAACACCTAAAGCAGCTCATACCGAAACAAAGATTGAAGCCGTCGCTGCAACTTGTTCCGCCGAAGGTGCTACGGAGGGCGTAAAATGCTCTGTTTGTGGTGAAATTTTAGTAGCACCTCAGCCCACGAGCAAGGTGGCTCATACCGAAGAAACCATCCCTGCGGTTGCGGCTACCTGTAGCGAAAACGGCTTAACAGAGGGCAAAAAATGCTCTGTATGTAAAGAAACTCTTGTAGCACAGACAATTCTGCCGAAAGTTGCTTGTGATTACGAAAGCGTAATTACAGCTCCTACTTGCGAGGCACAGGGATACACTACTCATACTTGTTCTATGTGTAAGGAAAGTTATGTAGACACTTACGTTGAGGAATTAGGACACAATTGGGGGGCTTGGGAAGTTAGTGGTTCGTACACGCTTCGTAATTGCATCAACGAATGCAATTGTGGAAAATATCAGCGTATTTCTTCTATCAGCGCGACCTATAACGGTATTCGTCTTTTGACAGGTGAATCTGTATGGAAAGATGATGTTGTTGTAACAGCAACGCTTTCCGATAACACTACTATTGATATTAGTGATTTTACTCTTGAAAATGATGTGATGATGGTTGATGGCACAAATTACGTTGATATAAAATTCTATACGGCTTCTACAAAAATAGCCGTGCCTGCTATTTACGATAATTTGCCCAACGTTACATCTTCGATTGAGTTTGTTTACGACAAGGATATTGCTTTACAAAATGATGCAGTAACAATAACCGGATTTACTGGTGCATCAGTAAACATTGTAATACCTTCGTATATTGCTATTGATGGCGTTCGCGTTCCTGTTCGTTATATAGGTGATTCTGCGTTTGCTAACAATCAAATTATAACAGCTGTAACTGTTGCGCCAAGCGTGAAAAGCATAGGAAAATATGCATTCCAAAATGTCAAGTATATGACCAATATAACTTTCCACGAAGGACTGGAAAGT
>SVQS01000070.1 GCA_015065205.1 Oscillospiraceae bacterium | reverse complement strand
ATGTAACGGTTTGCTTGCGTGGTAAACAGCTTGTGGTAGATGCCTTGCTTTTCCATCAACTCGCGATGGGTTCCCATTTCCACCAATGTTCCGCGGTCCAAAACCAAAATTTTGCTTGCCATGGTCGCGCTGGAAAGGCGGTGAGAAACAAAGAAAGTAATTTTGTCTTTTCGAAGTAGGTCGAATTGATTGAATATTTCTTGCTCGGCAATCGCATCGAGAGATGCGGTGGGTTCATCGAGAATGAGAACGTCAGAGTCGGAATAAAACGCTCTTGCAATGGCAAGCTTTTGCCACTGACCGATAGAGGGCTCGATTCCGTCCTGCTCGAACACGCGCATCAGGGGTGTTTCGTAACCGTGCGGTAGGTGCGAAATGAATTCCTCGGCTGAGCTTGCGCGCGCCGCCGCCTTGATAGCATCGTAATCAACCGCCTTGGTGATCTCGCCAAAATAGATGTTTTCGTTTACCGTAAAGGCGTACTTTCCAAAATCCTGGAAAATCGCGCCGAACATAGCATACAGCTCGTCGGTGTTATATTCCCGTATGTCTTTGCCATCCAAAAGAATGCATCCCTCGGTGGGGTCATACAAGCGCGTCAGTAGCTTGAGCAGGGTGGTTTTTCCGGCACCGTTCAAGCCTACCAAAACAACCGTATCACCGGCGTTTACCTCAAAGCTGATATTTTTCAAAACATCGCGATTGGTGCCGGGGTAGCGGAAGGATACGTTTTGAAACTCGATCGTGTGGGAGACGTGTCTCTCAACCGCTCTTGCAGGTGAGAGTGTGGGAACGATATTCCTTTTTTCATTCATAAAGACGATCATATTGTCGATAAACAGGGTGCCCTCATAAATACTGGAGGTCGTGCTCACAAGCGTGGCAACACAAGTCGCAATTGAGGTCAAGGCTCCTGTGTAAAGCGAATAATCGCCGATTTGACCGCTGCCGTTGGTTACCGTGTATGCAATAAAGAAAAACAATGCGCAGTTGACACCCGTGCTCACCAAAGCAATGATAACGCTCCAAACATTTTCGCGCACAATCAGGCTCTTAATGCCCCCAAAATATCGCTTGAATACCTTGTTATAATTAACGATAAAGGTATCTGACAATCCAAAAAGTCGCAGCTCCTTGACCATATCCTTATTGACAAGCATATCGGAATAATAGGACATTTGTCTGCGCTCCTTGGAATGGTGGCGCATATAGCGGAAGTTCTTTTTGCGATACCAAAAGGTGATGATCGCGCTCGGGAGCGAAAGCAAAATAACGATCACCGGCGCAAACCAAGCGATTGCCGCCAAAATGACAACAAAGCTGATGGCGGAAATCAGGGTACTGACTATACTGAACGTTGAACGAATGACCTGAATAGGGCGCATACCGGCCTCGCGGTTTGCGTTTTCAAACTTCTCGTAAAAATCGGGCAAATCGAAGGATGCGATGTCTATCTCTTTTGCCTTGTTCATAATCTTGCACTTGACATAGTTGGTAACAACCTCGCCCGAGATACGTGTGATCATATTGCTGATGTTGTTGATAAGACTTACCAAAAACATATACCCGAACTGCAAAAGCATTGCGGGCAGCAAAACAGAAACGATTGCATCAAGCGAAGGTGCCTCCAGGGAAAGTGCATCTGCCACTCGATTTAAGAGATTTGCCGATATGTAAGCAGCAAACACGGGGGAAATACCGTTAAACGCTGCCACAATGATCATCATAATCAGCAACGATTTTTTGGCTTCCCAAACCAATTTTATAACGTATAACAATCTTGAAAAGAAGCTGTGCGCAACTCTTTTCAAATATCCCGGAACCTCCCCTATCTTTTTGGGGAGCGGCTCCTTTAATTTTTCATTCATCGCATTTGGAGGCGGTCCAAAATGTCCTCCGGGTCCCATAAATACACCTCATCTCTTTTTCGATTTTTACGGTGCGGTCTTGATCCAATGGTGGAATTTTTTGTGAAAGCGGATGCTTTTGGGCATCCGCTTGTGATTTTGATAAATTAAAACATTAGATTGCGGAAATTTCAATTTCGGTTTTCACAGCAGAACCGTCGGTTGCTTTAATTGTTACTAATATCCTTCTGTGTTTTTTAAGAAACACAAAGGTATCTGTTTCCTCATCAAAAAATACATAATTTTTATTTTCATATTCAAAGACAACCTCCGGATTGCTCACCTCTTCCGGAAGAAACTCGTAGTTAATGCGAACTCTATTCGGATTATTTGCAAGACTTTCGGGATCTGTTGTATACGATGTTCCCTCGGGGGCTTGAATGAACGCAAAACGAAATTCGACAGGTTCATATTCCTCGGGTTCTTTGTACTTTTCTACAACAAGCGGTGTTTCACGCAAAAGTGTGATACTATCGCACTTAATTTCTTTAACGTATACCGTGTCTTTTTCCGGCAGGGTTGTCTCTGGCGTCGTCTCTTCGGGTGTTGTTACTTCCGGAGTGGTTTCTTCCGATGTCGCAGTGGTTGTTTCACCCAATGTTGTAGCGGGTGTTTCTACTCTTGGTGAAGATGATTGGTTGCAAGAGGACAACGCACATACCAGTGCAAGAATGAGCGCCGTCACACAAAAAATTTTCTTCATTGTTCTTCCCTCATTCTCTTAAAATATAACTTTCAACCAGCGCAAGAGGTAGACCAAAAGCGCGATGATGACCCATACCAACGAGAACGCGATGGCTACGCAGAAAAGCGAAAGCATAGGCAGATTGACCTTTATCAGAGCGTTTACAATGCTACCTTGCCAACCAAACAGCATAGTAACACCTGCAAATACAGCAACGACGCCTGTGTACATCAAAAGGGCAGTGAAGCATCCCTTCAGGTCGGCAAAGCTCAAGGTGATGTGTTGCGCTACGGACAGGATAAGAATGATACCAACCACAGAACGAACGGCATCTTCCTTGAATCTATCAAACAAAGAGAATAAAAGCGAGAATACACTCGAAAGAGACTCCCCTATGCTCGCTCCCGATTCAACCAACGCGCGCGAGGTGTCAAGATATGCATTCCACTGCGTGGGGAAGCAGAGCGTGAGCACCAAGATCATAACGCCGAGGCCGCTGAAGATGGGGCCAAAGCTGATGAACAAATTGCCAAACACTGCCCAGGGGTTTTTGCGGTTGTAGCTGTGTTCTACATAACCGAGCGTGCGCGTGTGACGACTGGGGGCCTTGAGTAGCTTCATATCGGTGATGCGGTGTGCAAAGGGAATGCACATCAGGGCGTGTCCCAACTCGTGTATGGGCGTACCCACAACAGACGAGGCATAAAAAACAGCCGTTGCGGAGTTGCCCACAAAATACATAAACGTTTTGCGCGCAAGCCACGCAACAAGACCGCAAACGATCATTACGCCAAGCGTAAGTCCTAATAGCTGTCCTACGTAAATCAAATATTGGTCCATAATCAAATTCCTTTCTTCTATTTTTTGCCACCCTCTCCGTCAGCCGCAACGCAGCTGACACCTCTCCCCGAGGAGAGGCTTAAAATAAAAGCCGCATTCACAGCAGTAAATATTTTAGCCAAAAGTCCGATGGAACTCCGCTTTTGGGGAAGGTGGCACTTTTGAAAGGCTCTCCCTTGGGAGAGCTGGCGCCAAAGGCGACTGAGAGGGGGTATCTGCTGTTATTTAGAATTGACTTCCGTGTGCATCAAAAAGGGATTTGGCAACCGCCCGCATCCTCTCGGGGGTCACCTTGCAAACTTGGCGGTCGTAGGTAACCAAGCCGTTGGTCTCATCCTCAACATCGCTGACCTGCGTCAGCACGGATGCGCACAGACCGCCATCCTTGATGCAAGGAACGATCTCGTCGAGATAAAGCTTTTCGAGAGCATCCTCAAACGCTTTGGGAGTGGTATAGGTGCTGTACCCGTAATTTTGGTCGAGGTTGAAGGAGTGTCCTTCTATTTTGCAAGAGTAGCCGCCAAACTCGGAGAGCACCAAGGGGAGCTTTTTACCCGCCAGCTTAACACGTCTAAAATAGATGTGCTCGCTTTGCACGTCGCTGCGCGGAACCTTGAACCAACCCGAGGCGGTATCCCAAATGCGCGTGGGGTCGTACGCTTTGAGTTCATCGTATACGCGGGAAGCACCGAGATACTGTCCCCAGCCCTCGTTAAAGATGGTGTAATAACAAACCGATGGGTGATTATAGAGTAAATCTGCAAGCGCTCTTGAGCTGCCTTCAAAGTCGGCGCGACGGCGCGCGCTGACCGTGTGGAAAAATCCGCGTCTCCACCCCGCGGTGGGAAGTGCGGTGTCAAACAGGAAGTCGTAATGGCCGCTGTTGAGCATATCTTGGAAAACAATTATTCCTTGCTTATCGCACTCATAATAGAATACGTCGGGTTCGACTTTGATGTGCTTACGCAGCATATTGAAGCCGAGCTCCTTCATTTTGGAAATGTCGTAGCGGTATCCGTCGGGAGTTGCGGGTGTATAGATGCCGTCGCTAAAGTATCCTTGGTCGAGCAGACCGTGGAAGAAATAAGGCTTGCCATTCAGGCACAAACGGGGCTTTCCTGCCACCGTCTTACATTCAACGGTGCGCAGAGCAAAATAGGAGTCGATACTATCCTCTCCGTCGGTGATGGTAAAGGTGTAAAGATGCGGATTTTCGGGAGACCAAAGAATGGGGTTTTCTATCTCAATTTCAATTTGGTCGCCCTCGTAGGTATATTTTTTGTCGCCCTCGGGCAGGCGGAGCGTGAGTGTCTTTTGCAACTCGCCGCCAACTGTTTCTATCTTTACAGAGGAAAGTGTGGGCGTGATGCGGAGCGAGGAGATGTAATGCTCGGGAACCCCCTCAAGCCAAACAGGCTGCCAGATGCCGCTAATGGGAGTGTACCACATTCCGCCGCGTTTTTTGCGTTGCTTGCCGTAAGCAAGCTCGGTATCGAGATCGTCTGTCACACGCACGCGCAGAAGATTGCTTCCCTCTACGGCAATGTTGGTAACATCGAATGTAAAAGGCAGATAACCGCCTGCGTGCTCACCAAGATAGGTGCCGTTGAGCCACACCTCGGCAATTTGGTCGACCGCTCCGAAATGTAAGAGAACCTTCTCTTTTGCAAAAGCTTCGGTCAGTTCAAAATATTTTTCGTAAATGTATTTCTCGTTTTTCTCAAGTGTTCGACCAACGCCCGAAAGCCTTGTTTCAGGTGAGAACGGAACCTTGATTTGTGACAGTGGGGTAACGACTCCTTTTTTTTCAATACTCAAATTCCAAACGCCGCAAAGAGAAAGATAGGAGTCGCGCTTCATTTGCGGGCGAGGATATTCCCTCTCCCACTCGTCTCCCTTTGCGGCTTCCTCAAAAGGGGTTTTCAGATCAACCGTGCGAATCGGCTTTTTGGGACGCAGAATCACTAACAAAACCGTCAGCACTGCCGCTACCACAAGTGCAGCGAGGAAAATGTTCTCATTTGGCTTAAAATCTTTTGTGCCGTCATCTTGAAGCACCTTTTCAGCATTTCTAAGCACCCAACTACCAATTTGGGGACCAACGACACCGGGTACGAGCACCTGCGAGCAGATACGCACGCCCTGCAACATTCCGGCTTTGCCGTCGGGGGTGAGGTCACGAATCTTTGCGCCGAACACCGCCATACCGCAAAGGTAGCCGCACATCATAAAGAGCGAGCCGACAAACACAAGGGCGGTTCCCTTGAAGAAATACAAAAGAACGTAGCCTGTCATCAAAGAAGCAAGTGCGATAAAGCCCGAGAAATCAAAGCCTTTCTTATCATATACCCTGCCCCATAGTGCGGTGGCGATCGATGCCAAAATAATGGCAGGGGCCATAATTAAAACATAATCCTCCAACATCAGCGTCTCTTTGTAGTAGATGATGAGGTAAGGCATAAAGATTTGAATGGAAATGTTAAAAAGAATAAACGCAACGAGATAGAAATAGAGAGAGCCGTTTCTCTTAACGGTTGAGGGGCGGAAGCCGTAAATGATGTTTTGGAAATACCCCGTTTCGGATTTGACACATGTGGGAGGATCTTGAATCAGAAAAATACCAAGAACACCAACAGCGATAACAACGCCACCGATGATGGCAAAAACCAAAACCCAGTTCCGTGCCAATTCGAGGTCGACAGACATAAATCCGCCAAACACCGCCAAAATCGCTACCAAAGGCATCATAGCATTGATACCCTCAGCAACACCGCGATTGGTGGAGTCGGTGCTATCGGTCAGCCACGCGTTGAATGCCGCATCGTTGGCGGAAGAGCCAAAGAAGGTCATCACGCAGTCAAGGATGATAACCAACGAGATCGCAACCGAAGAAGAACTGATTGTCAGCCACGAACCAGCATTGGCTTGGTCAACCCGAATTAAGCAGAAACCGAGAATGGAAATGCCCCACAGGATGTAACCCGCGCACATAAAGAGCTTTCTCTTACCAACGCGGTCGGAAAGTGCGCCAATAAGGATGGTCGTCAGCGCGGCAGAGATGGCACTCGCCGTAACCATATTGGCAATATCGTCTTCGGTCGCATGGAACATATTGTAGATGAACACGTTAAGATACATATTTTCTACAACCCACGCCACCTGACCGATGAGGCTGAACAAGGTCAGCGCACACCAAAAACGAGGGGAAAGCTTTGTTTTCATAAAGTCCTCCTGCTAAATTGAATTTCTTCCCTATTATTATAGCATATATTTGAGAGGTTTGCAAGGGGGGAAAGAAAAGTGCAGAGCGAGGAACGTGCAGAGTTGAAAATGATATATGGTAGGGACGTCCTCGGCGTCCCGCTTCTAACGAATTTAAGCGCAACAAACCCACTGTATGTCATCCTGAGCGAAAGGGATATGGCTCAAAATTTTGGTGGCTTACCAGCGGAAAGGTACATTTGTAACAGCAAGCCGCCGAAATTTGTTAGGAGATCCCTTCGTCGCTTATGCTCCTCGGTTTTACCTCGCTCCTCACCCGTCTATCCGTGCACTAACAAATCTATTTTGTTATTTTTGTGAGTGCTTTTTTTGGGGGGTGCGGGGGAACGCTTTTTCTCTTGAAAAAGGTTCCCCCGCAATCTCTCAAAACTACACAAACGAAAAAGCGGATTTGGTTTACAAATCCGCTTTTTTCGTTCTGGGTTATTGGAAATTAAGCGTCCTTCTTAACGTCCAGAACCTGCTTTCCATTATAGAAGCCACAAACCTTGCATACGCAGTGATTCTTAACGAATGCATCACATGCAGGGTTGGAGCACTTGTTCATGCCGGGCAGAGTAAGCTTGCTGTTGTTAGAGCGTCTCTTATCTCTACGCGCGGACGATACTTTTTTCTTCGGTACTGCCATGTCTACACCTCCTCTTAATTCTCTTCCTTATCTTCCTCATTTTTGTCAAACAGCTTCTTCAGCACGGCAAGCCGCGGATCCGGTTCAAACAGGGAGCAACCGCAGTCGCCTTCGCGACGGGGTTTTCCGCATTTGGGGCATAGGCCGGGGCAATCCTCTTGGCAAAGAAAACGCATGGGGAACGACAGAAGAAGCTCCTCGCGGATCTCTTCATCAAGATCAAGCATTCCGTCCTTGATAACGGCATACTCATCTACGTTCTCCTCCAACTGTTCCTCTGTAAGGGTCCCCTCCGCAGCGACCGTCCGTTCCAGCTGAACGGCAAAGTCTCCGCTAACGGGCTCCAGACAGCGTGCACACTCGGTGCGGTAAGCTACGGTTGCCGTAAGCTGCAGGTGCATATAGCCTGCCTCATCGGTAACGTCACCAACCACGCGTGCGTCGCCATCGAACTGGGCGCCATCCGGAAGATCGGGCGTGAGCAGATAGTCAATGTGAATATGTTTTGTTTCACCGCGAAGCATCGGGCGCATATCCAAAACCATACTATCTTCCTCCCATTTTTCGGTTGACATAAAATGCGACATTAAATATTATAACCGCTTTTATTCTATTTGTCAATAGTTTTTTTACATTTTTCCAATCATTTTCGCACAAATTAAAGGGTTAAACGAGCAAAACTGCCCATTCCGCGCGGCCGAGTGTCAGAGTGGCTCCAAGCGCTTCTCCCGTTAGCGCGTTTACGCACTTGGCGGGAATGTGGAAACCGCGTTCCTCGCCCATATTTGCAAGAACCAAGATGCGCTCGTTTTTGCCTATTCTTTCAAAGACGAAAGAGGTGGCGTCGTGCGCAAGAAAGCGGAACTCTCCGCTCGCAAGTGCTTGATGCTCTCCTCGAAGCTTACCAAGCGCGCGATAGTGAGACAGCAGGTCGGCATCCTCTCTGCCCCACGGGAAGGGCCTGCGGCAGAACGGGTCACCGTAGCCCTCGACACCCGCCTCGTCTCCGTAGTAGACCGACGGCACACCAATGACCGTAAACTGCAATACAGATGCCAATTTGAGGAGCGTGCGCGCGTTTTCGCGTTCTTCTTTTGTGAGTGTCAGATGCGCGAGGGTATCGTTGGGAAGGCACTCTCCCTTGCCCTCGTCACCCAAAAGGGTAAGGATGCGGGCGGTATCGTGTGTTCCCAAAAGGTTCATCAGGCTGTGCGAAACCGTGCGCGGATAGGACGCGTAAATTTCGGTGAGTATGTGATAAAAGGTCTCGGCATCTCCGTCGCGCAAAAGCGCGAGAATGGCATTGCGGAAGGGATAGTTCATCACGCTATCGAGTTGGTCGCCCGAAAGATAACGGCGGCGATTGCCATAAGCCTGCTTGTCGGCGGCGTTTTCCCAAACCTCACCTATGATAAGTCCGTCGCCTTTTGTGTTTTGCTTCACCACGTGGCGCAATTCGTCAAGAAATTCATCCGAGAGCTCGTCGGCAACATCAAGTCGCCAGCCGTCTACACCTTTCTTTGTCCAATGCGCGAGGATGCCTTCCTCGCCCGTAAAATAGCGGCGGCACCTTTCGTTTGTGTGGTCGAGACGTGGCAGAATTTCGATATTCCACCAGCACTCATAGTCGTCGGGAAAATCGCGGAAGCGATACCATTTTGCATAGCGCGATTTGCGCGATTGATATGCGCCAACGGTTTTGTATGTTCCGCGGCGATTGAAGTAGCGGCTATCGTCACCCGTATGATTGAAAACACCGTCGAGGATGATTTTCATTCCCCTTGCGTGCGCTTCGCGGATGAGTTCGTCAAAAGCCTCCTCGCCACCGAGAAAAGCGTCTATCTTTTCATAGTCGCCCGTGTCGT
>SVQS01000069.1 GCA_015065205.1 Oscillospiraceae bacterium | reverse complement strand
CTCCCACTTGTGTAGCAGACGGTATTGAGCGTCGCGATTGTGCAAATTGCGAGCACTTTGAAGTACAAACCATCGCTAAGCTCGGTCACGACTTCGCTGATACTTACACAGTTGACGTAGAGGCTACTTGCACCAATGCAGGTTCCAAATCCCGTCACTGCTCCAGATGTGATGCAACCACTGACACACAAACTATTGAAAAGCTTGCTCATCAATTTGGCGAATGGACGCAAACCCAAGCTCCCACTTGTGTTGCTGATGGCATTGAACGCCGCGATTGTGCAAACTGCGAACACTTCGAGGTTCAAACCATCAACAAGCTCGGTCACGACTTTGCTGATGATTATACCGTTGACGTAGAGGCTACTTGCACCAATGCAGGTTCCAAATCCCGTCACTGCTCCAGATGTGATGCTACTACCGATGTTGAAACCATCGAAAAGCTTGCTCATCAATTTGGCGAATGGACACAAACCCAAGCTCCCACTTGTGTTACAGACGGTATGGAACGTCGTAACTGTGCAAACTGTGAGCACTTTGAAGTACAAACCATCAGCAAGCCCGGTCACGACTTCGCTGATACTTACACAGTTGACGTAGAAGCTACTTGCACCAATGCAGGTTCCAAATCCCGTCACTGCTCCAGATGCGATGCAACCACTGACACACAAACTATTGAAAAGCTTGCTCATCAATTTGGCGAATGGACGCAAACCCAAGCTCCCACTTGTGTTGCTGATGGCATTGAACGCCACGATTGTGCAAACTGCGAACACTTCGAGGTTCAAACCATCGCTAAGCTCGGTCACGACTTCGCTGATACTTACACAGTTGACGTAGAGGCTACTTGCACCAATGCAGGTTCCAAATCCCGTCACTGCTCCAGATGCGATGCAACCGCTGACACACAAACTATTGAAAAGCTTGCTCATCAATTTGGCGAATGGACGCAAACCCAAGCTCCCACTTGTGTTGCTGATGGCATTGAACGCCACGATTGTGCAAACTGCGAACACTTCGAGGTTCAAACCATCAACAAGCTCGGTCACGACTTCGCTGATACTTACACAGTTGACGTAGAGGCTACTTGCACCAATGCAGGTTCCGAGTCTCGTCATTGCTCCAGATGCGATGCTACTACCGATGTTGAAACCATCGAAAAGCTTGCTCATCAGTTTGGTGAATGGACACAAACCCAAGCTCCCACTTGTGTTACAGACGGTATGGAACGTCGTAACTGTGCAAACTGTGAGCACTTTGAAGTACAAACCATCAGCAAGCTCGGTCACGACTTCGCTGATGATTATACCGTTGACGTAGAGGCTACCTGTACCAATGCAGGTTCCAAATCCCGTCACTGCTCCAGATGCGATGCAACCACTGACACACAAACTATTGAAAAGCTTGCTCATCAATTTGGCGAATGGACACAAACCCAGGCTCCCACTTGTGTAGCAGACGGTATTGAGCGTCGCGATTGTGCAAATTGCGAGCACTTTGAAGTACAAACCATCGCTAAGCTCGGTCACGACTTCGCTGATACTTACACAGTTGACGTAGAGGCTACCTGTACCAATGCAGGTTCCAAATCCCGTCACTGCTCCAGATGCGATGTAATCACTGACACAGAAACAATTGAAAAGCTAAGCCATAATTATAATGATGGCCAAGTTACCATTGCTGCAACGGCAGGATCTATTGGTATAATGACTTATACTTGTGAGAATTGTGCTCATTCTTATACAGAAGAAATAGAAAAGCTTGCTCCTCAAATCATTGAGCAAAACAAAGATACTGTAAAAGAATGGTCAAAAGATGAAAATCTCACTTTCCGTTCCAATGCTTCTTATGAAGACTTTATAGAGGTTAGAATAAACGGAACCGTTCTTTCAAGCGATCTGTATACTATTCGCGAAGGCAGTATCATAGTTGACCTTAAACCTGAGTATTTGGCTTCTTTGAAAAATGGTGACTATCGTTTAGAAATCGTCTCTGTTGGAGGTGTTGCGGCAACCGATTTCAGCGTCAACAAAAACATAATGACCAATCCGTGGGTATGGGGAAGCGGAACATTTGTATTGGTAGCCGGCCTGCTTGCTTTTGCAGTTTGGTGGGTATTCTTCAAGAAAAAGTGGCTCGTTCTACAATGGGGAACCGTGCAGACGACAAACATTCTACCCAAAATAAAGGAGTTCTTTGCTGGTAAAACCTCGAAGAATAATGTCGTAAAGAAAGTCGACACGGATAAAAAAAACAACTCTAAGTCGGAGAAGACACCTGTTGGAATAAATAATTCTTCTCAGAACACAACGGCTATCGACCAAACAAAAGATTCTCACAATTAATATTTGTGTATTGCACGTTGTAGAAAATACAGTGTCATTTTCAATCATTAGAGTTTAAATTCCTCAGAACTCTTTTCACAATAGCGAAAGGGTTCTGGGGACCCCCCAAAAAAACATCCACAAAAATATGATTTTGTCTGTTTTCGCTTTAGAAACCGGTTGGATGAAAACGGCAAGAAAAATCACTGAATGGAGATACGCTTTTACTCAAAGGTAGGCTTTTCCCATTTAAGACACACAAAAAGAGAGACCGATCTTCACGATTGGTCTCTCTTTTTTGCACGAGGATGAGAGAGTTTCAAACATTGCTTTCGAAAGTGCTTTTGTGGATGATTACATTTGTGCATTTTTACAAATTGGTGTTACAAATATTTGAACTTTTTGTACAACATTCAAACCATTTGTGCGTAAAAAAGTACAATTTATGAAAAAACACTCTCCTTCTTTATTTATTTATGATATCATATAAACACGAAATTCTGTTTTTGGAGGTACAATATGCAAAAAATCAAGCAAGTGTGGGAATCCTTTGCAAAGAACCATCCCAAGCTTTCCGTTTGGGTGCGAGAGGGTGGACTTTTCATCATCGTCAGCAACTTAATTACCGTATTCAAATATTTAATTTTAACGTTCTTGCCTGCCGCGTTTGCCTTTATGGGCAATCGTGATTTCGGCTTTCCCGGCACCGACATTTCCCTGTTTGGCATCGAGTTCAAATGGTACATTATCGGGTATGGTGCTGAACAAGGCGGCGTTTCCTATTTCACTGCTTATATGATTGCAATGGTTATTGGCGAGGTCATCAATTTTTTCATTCAAAGAAAATACGTCTTTCGCTCAAACGGCAATATGCTCTATCAAGGCGCATGGTATTTGTTGGCATTTTGCGTAGTGACCTGCGTGGTCAACTCCATCAACTGCATCTGGATTGCAGTTGCCGGCACCTTTGTTGACGGTTGGCTATACAACATTGTGACCACCGTTCTCAACGGCGGCATTTCGATGGTGGTGTTCTTCATTGTGAACAAAATCGTTTTTAACGATGCAAAAAAAGAGACTCAAGGAACATAATGTATGGCAAACAAAACATTGAAAATCGGTTTGTTATTCCTTCTTCTTCCTCTGCTGTTTTCTTCTTGCTTTTTTAAAATGCCCGATTTCTCTCAGAATTTTGTTACCGAATCGGTCAGTGAGAGTGAATCGGTGAGTGAGAACGAACCACTCAAGGATGCAATTCCCGATAGGTGGACTCCCGACTCGGACAAGATAGCAATTTTTGCAAACGGGTCCCCTCAGGGCTTTTGGGCGCGCAACGACAGAGGCAATGGTCCTCCTTTTAACTGCTCTTTTCAAAGAAGCAACGCAACCATAGCCGACGGTCTTCTAACCCTCTCTCTTACCAAAGGCACGGGCGGATACGTTGGTGCGGAATACCGAACGTATACAAAATATTCTTACGGATATTATTCCGTATCAATGAAGTCAGCAAGCTGTCCCGGTGTAATTTCTTCATTTTTTACATATACGGGGCGACCTTGGGATGAAATTGACATCGAATTTTTGGGCAACGACACCACATGTGTGCAGTTCAACTATTACACAAATGGTAAGGGTGGGCACGAGTACGTTTATGAGCTCGGATTTGATGCCGCAGAGGATTTTCACGAATACGGGTTTGATTGGCAACCCGATTCGATTACATGGTATGTGGACGGAAAAGCCGTGCACCGTGCAACTGTCGAAATCCCCTCAACCAACGGCCACATTATGATGAATTTGTGGAACGTGGCAGATACAAATGCAAATTGGGCAGGAAAATTTGATGATACAAAGCTTCCCGTAACCGCCCAATACCAATGGATAGGATATAAAAGCGCCGAGTAATGCGCGATTATATACAATAAATCTACGCGCAAGCACCTTACACTGTGGGCGGCGTGGAGAAATCCTCTGTTCTGCTCGTTGGCTTTGCAAAAACCGCAAGCCTTGCCCCCGGTGCCTCCGAAACAGTAACCGTTTCTGTCAGCCTCAAGGACTTGACCAGCTATGACGTTAACGCAAATGACGGCAAGGGCGGCTATGTTCTTGACGCAGGCAACTACTACATCACCGCCGCAAGCAATGCGCACGAGGCGATCAACCTCATCCTTTTGGAAAAAGCCATCGATGCTTCCAAATTGGTAGCAGGCAAGCAGGATGACACATCCTCCCCCGCAGGCGAGAAGATGGTAGGTCTTTATGTGCAAACAACTGCCGACTACACCTCCTATTCGGTTGCAGCAGAGGGCTTACAAACCATTCAAAATCAATTTACCAACACCACTCTTGATGACGCTGTATATCTTTCGAGAAGTGATTGGAGCGTGATGGAGAATAACGGACTGCGTTACGGTACAGTCTCAAGCGCAAATAGCCGCGCAGAGGTTGGCGGTAAGCAATTCCAAAAGGCCGTAACCGATTTCATCAAGAAAATTCTCGAATCCGAAGACTCTCTCAATCCGAACCTGACCAACGAAGTCAAAAACGTTGTTTTTGGAAAAGAAGGCGATCTTGACCTGATCGACTTGCGTGGACTCCCCTATGACGATCCGCTTTGGGATAAACTGCTCGACCAAATCACCCTTGAAGAACTTTCTAAGCTGATTGACGAGTGCGGATACTGCTCCCCCGAAATGAAATCCATTAACAAGCCCAAGGTCACCGACCTCGATGGCCCTGCGGGACTGAACGACATCATCGCTCACGGCTCTATGCCCATTGGCGAGGGCTTGCAGGCAATGACCTGGCCCACGCAGTATATGCTGGCTTGCGCTTGGAACGTTCAGCTTGCCGAGGATATGGGGCGCGGCATTGCCGAGGACGGTCTGTATTCCAAGACTTGTGGCTGGTACGGCCCCGGCATCAACATTCACCGCACTCCCTTTGCAGGAAGAAACTTTGAATACTACTCCGAGGATGCCTTCCTTTCGGGCGTGCTCGGCAAAGCTGAGGTCAACGGTGCAGCACAAAAGGGTATGTACGCATTTATCAAGCACTTTGCCCTCAACGATCAGGAAACCCATCGCGATGAACGCGGTCTTGCAACATTTGCAGACGAACAGACCATTCGCGAGATCTATCTCAAGCCCTTTGAAATGACCATTGTCGGTAACACGGTTGAGATCAACTACAACAAGGCCGAAAGAAACGAAGACGGCAAGATCACAGGCTACACCTGGGAAACCGCTACCGTTCCTGCAGCCACCGCTGTAATGACCTCCTTTAACCGCATAGGCGCTACTTGGGCGGGCGGTCACTACTACCTCATCACCGAGGTCCTCAGAGGCGAATGGGGCTTTAACGGCTTTGTTTTGACCGACTACGAGGTTGGCAGAGGCAAAGGCTCCTATATGGGAACCCTGCAAACTCTTGGAGCCGGCGGTGACGCCAAGCTCAAGACGGTCGGTATGGATGCTTTGTTCGGGTTTGATATTTCTAAGTATCCCGAATATCAAGAACTCGGCCGCGAGGCAGCTCACCATATTCTCTATACGGTAGTCAACTCCGCAGGTATGAACGGCTTTGTTCACGGTGTTGAATATGTAAAGGGATTTGCTTATTACAAGCTCATCCTCATTGGTTGGGATATCCTTGCCGTTGTAGGACTTGCTTGGATGAGCATCGTATTGGTAAGAAGAATTCGCAAGCCCAAAAATATCATTTGGGTTGTTGACGACAATTTGGAAATCGAATTTGTATAACAACTCGAAAAACCGAATGAAACCAATTTTGTAAAAAAGAGGACGCGCAAGACAAGTCTTGCGCGTCCTCTTTTTTACAGCACTGATAAGCTTTAAGCTTTTTTGGGAATTGCAATTTTGATATCGAACCAATTATTGTCTGCGTTGATGTAAACCGCACCGTCGTAGCGGTGGGCGGTATATTTGATACTCTTAATGCCCCATCCGTGATGGCGCTTATCTCGTTTGGTGGTCAAATAATTTTCTCCATCGGTTTGGAGCACATCCTCGTAATAGTTTTCAATACGAATCATCACAAAATCATTCAGTTGTGACACCGTAACATGGATGAGCCGCTTTTCTTTATCTTTGATATGAAGTACAGATTCAATGGCATTATCGAGCGCGTTACCAAAAATACTGCAAATATCCATGGCCTCCATAAAATCAAGCAATTTTCCATCTGCCACACAGGTCATAGTAATACCGTGCTTATAACAATAAAGGCTTTTGCTCGTTAGAATTGTATCCAGCACCGCATTCCCTGTTTTGTTTTGGAGTTCAAAGCTTTTGATGTCATTTTCAAGTCGATTGAGAAAAGCATTTCGTTTATTTGCATCCGGCTCATCGCGCAAATACCCGATTTGGTGCTTGAGATCATGGTACTTCATATTGATCAGATCAATGCTTTCACGCGACTGCTTGTATTGTTGATATTGCGATTGCAGGGTGTTTTGCACAGCCTCAAGCTCGGCGCGTATGGCTTCGTTACGGCAGGATACATAGTGTGCATAAAGCACGGCGACACCCGCAATATCGACCAACGTTCTTGCAGTTGCAATTTCGCGTGAATACTGCCCTGCAGCGGCCATATTGTCGGTAACGAAACGCAGATTACTGAGCATAAATACAACAGCGGCAATAAAAATGGCAGTAAACCAGTCTCGTTTATTGATGTGGTAAGAGCTATCAATGGATACGCGGCGGTTGAACATTTGATACTCGATAAACACCAAAATGCCGTAAACCAACACAAGCACCAACACTTCTGCCCACAGAGGTGTTGGTGAAACGTCACGATAGGTGTAGTGGATAATCTGCCACTCTATAGAGGCAATACACTCAGCGGTAGAAAAAGCCAAAACGGCATAGTAAACACTCTCATAATAGTTTGCCTTGGTGCAGAGAAAAACAAAGCCTGTCATAAGGAAAAAAGCCACAAGCATACAGGGCAACCATAACCAAAGAACAACCGTTGCAGTTAGTTCCATAAAGGCAATTAGCACACCAAGATAAAGTACCGAAAAAAGCGCAACCTTATAGCGACTGATGGCGGGTTTGAAAGAAAGAACGATAACCATGCAAGAAAGCCACTCGGCAAGAGCGGTATACAGTCTCGGAATATCCGGTATTGCATTGCCGATCATTTCATCACCTCATCCCAGTACTGCGCTAGGGCTTCCATAAACTCTTTTTTACGACTGCGACTAAGCGGCACCGGTTTGCCCCCCTTAAGCTTTGCAGATCCATCCTCAAGCCCCGCTACCTGCGAAAGATTGATGAGGTACCACTTGCTTCCGCGAAAGAAATGAAGGCTCTTTAAGGCCTCTTCTGCATCCCTGAGCGTACCGGAAGTAACGTAATCTCCAAGTGAAGTGTGGTAGATGATGTCGTGCCCTTGGCTTTCGATGTAATAAATGGAGTTGGCAGCAAGGCGAACAACTCCTCCCTTAACCGTTATAATAACACTTTTTTGTTCGCGTTTTTTCATGCGAATAATGGCGCGGGCCAAGCGTTGCGAAAAAGCGAAATAAGAAACAGGCTTTACAATATAATCCAATGCCTCAACAGCATAACCGCGAATAGCATATTGCGGCGTGTAAGTGATAAAGATGATTACCACCTCTTTATCAATTCTGCGAATTGCTTCCGCAGCCGACATTCCGTCCATATATCGCATTTCAATATCCATCAAGATGATATCAAATTGCGAGTGATAATCCTGCACAATCGCATTGCCATCTGTATAGATCGTGATCTCAAACGCCTCGCCATATTCGATTTCATATTTATGAAGATAGCTTTCCAACTGATTCGAATAGGTAAAATCATCTTCAACGATTGCAATTTTGATCATAAGAATTCATCCTTTGTTGTGTAATGAGGTCGTATTTGTGTATTGACTTATTTCAACCCAAAATAGTATTCGCTCATCTCTTGTATAATGCTATTATATCACAAGTTTTGTCAGTTTTCAAGATATTATTAACCAACTCTAAAGTTTTTTGAGCATCTTTCTTCTTCCTCGCCACATATCTTATTTTCTTATTGAGATAAGAGGAATTGGTTTCTCACTTCCTAACGGTTTGACAAGATACTCCCAACGCTTCAGCAATTTGTTCCTGCGTTAACCCCCTCTGCTTTCTCATAGACTTAAAGTTGTCAGAAAAGTTTTTGCTCATTTTTTACCTCGTTATTTTGTTATTGAGCCGGTTCTGACTTTATGATATCACATACAAAAGAAAAGTCAACATACAACTATTTTAATATTTTTTCTACCACTGGTTGTATTTCAGAGCGAAAAGGCGGCGGGACGTCGGTCCCTACAAGGGAAACAAAAACTCCGTAGTTTGGCTTGGTTTTATAAATGAAATTATGAAGATAGGTAGGGGAGGGGCTTGCTCCTCCCGTTTTATGAGTGAAACAACTCTCTTAACGAGCAGGGTCTCGGTAGGTCTCGCTTCGGCTCGGTCACGCTCACGTTCTGACAGTCCACTGAACTGTCATTCATTCCGTTCGCGCCGCTTCGCTACCTAGCCGCTCGCGGCAGCAAAAGCAAGCTCTCGCTTGCGTCGACTGTCTGTCCGTATCTTTGGAGTTCACTTTCGATATTTTTGTAAGAGAGTTTTTGAAAGGGGTGCAGGGGAAAACTTTTTCCAAAAAGTTTTCCCCTGCGTCTCCTATTCGATTTACCACTTCGTTTTCTTTTTTAGCACCTCATAAAGTGAGAGAAAGCTCGCGTGGCGCGACTTGGGAATGACACCTGACTTGACAGCGGCGAGAATGGCACAGCCTTCCTCTTTGGTGTGGGAGCACTTGGTGTAGCGGCACTCCCCGATGTAAGGCGAGAACTCCCGAAAGGTCAGA
>SVQS01000068.1 GCA_015065205.1 Oscillospiraceae bacterium | reverse complement strand
GACAATATGAAGAAAATTTTAAATTGGTTAAAAGATCATAAGCCCTCCAAGCGCAAGCTGATTCAGGTTTATGCCGCATTGCTCTTTAATGCAAATCTAAAGGGCTTTCGCACCGGTAACATTTACAAGGGTCCCTTAAAAAATATTTGCACCCCGGGACTAAACTGCTATTCCTGTCCCGGTGCATCGGGCGCTTGCCCTCTCGGTGCGCTTCAAAACTCGCTCTCTGCAAGTACAAAGACCGCCCCGTACTACGTTTTCGGTATTATTGTTTTGTACGGATTTCTGTTCGGGCGTTGGATCTGCGGATTTCTCTGCCCCTTTGGTTTGATTCAAGAGCTGTTACATAAGATCCCTACCCCCAAGCTCAAAAAGAGCAAGGTTACCCGCGTACTCACCTATTTCAAATACGTTATTTTGGTCTTTTTTGTAGGTGTTCTTCCCCTCGCTTATGCTTTCCGCAATTTCCCACTGCCGGGATTTTGCAAATACATTTGCCCTGCAGGAACTTTGGAAGGTGCGATGGGATTGCTCTCCAACAAAGTAAATGAGAGTTATCTGCGTATGCTCGGCCCTCTCTTCACTTGGAAATTCCTTCTCATGATATCCATTCTTGTGGCGTGCGTGTTCATCTTCCGACTTTTCTGCCGCTTTCTTTGCCCGCTGGGCGCACTTTACGGGCTCTTCAACAAGATCTCCTTGGTTGGCGTAAAGGTAGATAAAGAAAGCTGCACCGACTGTGGACTTTGCATTGGAAAATGCAAAATGGACACCCGTCACGTTGGCGATACCGAATGTATTCAGTGTGGTGAGTGCATCAGTGTATGCCCGACCAAAGCAATTCAATGGAACGGCTCTAAATTCTTCCTTGCTCCCAATGCAATTGAAACAACAGTTGAGAGCAGCGAGGAAGATAAACAAGAAGCAGAAAAGCAAGCAAAAAAACTCAAAAAACGCAACACGGTCATCAAAATTGTGGTTGGTGTGCTGATGGCGGCGGTTCTTGGTACAGCTCTCGTGTATTTCAACTTCATTGACGGCAGAGAGCCTCCCCTCACCCCCGAAACGGAAGAAACTACATCCGGTGACAATACCGATCCCAACATCCCTGCCAAGCCCCCCGTGGGAACGACGGTTGGTAAGACCTGCCCCACCATATCGCTTGATATTGTTGGCAGTGATGAAAAGTTTGACATTCAAAAGGAAAATTCCGAGGGTCGCGTTGTCGTCCTCAATTTCTGGTACACAACCTGCGGTCCTTGCCTTGGCGAGTTGCCTTACTTCTACGAAGTGGCAGCCGATTATGCAGATACTGTCAGCGTAATTGCTATTCATATTGAACAACCCGGAGTAGACGTAACCGGTTTTATTACAAACGATTCGGGACACCCCGAATGGAACGACGGAAAGATGACCATTGGTTGGGATACAGGCAATTACTACCTCAATCTCTTCAATCTCCAAGCCTTCCCCACTACCGTTGTCATTGACGCAAACGGCGTTATTACGG
The DNA here is from genome assembly GCA_015065205.1 of Oscillospiraceae bacterium. Lineage (GTDB taxonomy): Bacteria > Bacillota > Clostridia > Oscillospirales > CAG-272 > UMGS1865. The sequence continues at coordinate 7,763 of SVQS01000068.1, read as the reverse complement.
ATTACTTCGTTGGAGGTCTTACTCACGACGAATTGATAACCGCAGTTGAAAAAGCATTGAGTAAATAAAAGCAACAAAAATCCCCCGTATGTAAGCCGAAAGGCTTATTACGGGGGATTTTACTGTTTAAATTTCACAACGGCAAACCTTGAAAACGCCGTAGCATTTATTTCAAATCAAGCACGAATTCTTTTTGCGCCGGACCTTCCACAAAAGGATTATACACTGAAACAACGTCGCCTTTGGAGTTTACAAACCAACATTTTTGTGTTTGGCTCATCAAGTCAACAGATACGGCTAATCCAACGTAATCCTTGCGGTTCAGCGCGCCAATTTTATCGATTTGCGTCGTACCGCGTCTGCCTGCGATAAAACCGTTAAACTCGTAGTCCGTAAGATATCCACCGTACGTCCTTCCCTCTTCGCCCTTAAATTGGCTATTGTAAACCAATTTTCCCTTAGCGTCATACATCGTCTCCTGCCCTTCTAAGAAGGGATACAAGTCGTGCTGATGTCCGTACACTGCAAGATCGGGGTTGATTTGGTTTAGCAGTTCTGTCCAGATTGCTTTAACCTCAACGTGATCCTTGCGGCTGTTTACAAATTGAATGGGAATGTGGCAGGCAACCAAGGTATAGCTATAGCTTTCATAAGGCTTTGTTGACACCAACTCCTCGAGGAACCTTGTTTGCTCGTTGTGATACAGAGTAAACTTGTCGGTTCCATAGTACTCCCACCAACCGTCGTTGTGATCCTCGCCAAGATCAAGTGTGATTCCAAACACATCGGACAGCACAAACCAATAGTAAAAGCTTTCGTTTTTACTGCCAACATATTTATGTAGCTGCTCGGCGTACTCTCCTTTTATTTCATGGTTGCCCCTTGCGTAGACGACCGGAATTTCTCCCTTGGTAACATCGTGAGCAATAAGATTGCTAACTTGGACGTCTTTTTCGTATTCTACCATGCCAACCGAATCACCCAAAATAATAAGGAAATCAAGATTTTCCACCGATAGCGCCGCATCTACTGCACCCTTACGTGCGTGGTGGGCGTCGGTAACTGTGTAGTAAACAAGTCCGTCGCTTGAGTTTACGGGACGGAAGTCATAGCTCTTGCTGATTTCCGCCCCCTTAAATCCGCCAAAGGGCCCACGGTAAATCATCTTTTGTGCATGGATGGAGTATCCCTTTGCCTCATCCAGCTTCTCCTGCGGCACGGTAATCTTATGGACGGTGTCCGCGGATTTCATACTGCCCGCAAACAAATCGTAGTATTTTTCACCGTCGACCTCTACCCAGGCAGTTGCCGAATGATTTGTGCTGAACACGATCTGATAGGTATCCTCCACGGCGTATACAACAGGCTCGTAAGTAAATCGGCTACCCAATGTAACTCCGTATCCGCCGAATACAGAAACCAAAATAACAAGTGCAACCAAAGCGCATTTGAAGGCCATGCAATATTTGCTGTTTTTGATGGGTGGGAAGAAGACCAGCAGTGCAAACAATATGATACATATACTAACAAGCAGGGATAGGAAGAACTTTGGCAAAATAAAGTACAAATAGTCAACAGCACCAACTATAACCACTATAACCGAGGCCATTGTAAATACGCTAAGAAATACTGTTAAAGTGATTTTAGGCCACTTTTTATGTTTTAGCCAAACAAGATTTACAACGGCAAACGCAAGCACTACCCAAAGTAGAATACTTATATAGAGCGGTAAATTCAATATGAAGGGAGTGGGAGCTTTCTCTCCCATGGCTTCGGAAAGCACCTTAGAAATTCCACTCCAAATAACCCGCATCGCAAACCAAAACAATGCGATAATCAGTGCCCAAAATGCGTAAATAATACTCCATAAATTTTTTTTGATATTTTCCAGCATAAATTGCCTCCTGTATTTTTCATTTCCTAAACCTTATAACAATTCCACTTGTTTTTGATTTACAACGTTCTAAACAATTCTTATATTAGTCGATATGTTTTTTATATTACACCATATTATACTAATTTATTTGATGAAATTCTGTGAGTTATTTTAGATATGGGCCTTCTTGCCTAAATCTGACTATCCCCCAATGTAGGGCTGTCCCAAATTTGCATTTGAGATAGTCCCTTTGCTTGTAATATTAGCGCAATAACGATAAAATACTGACAAAAACTTCCATACCCCGGGAACTCATACCTCTGTTCACAGCAAAGGCAGAAATAACAAACGCGCCCAAACCAATCACCAATCCAAACAGTACGGAAACGGTAAGCTCCGCAATCTTCATCAATCGCAAATCCCCACGCTTCATACCCGTAAGACGGTAAAGACCGAATTCCTCACGGCGAACGCGCAAGCTCTCATAGGAAATATCTATCATTCCAATCAACGAGAAGATAACAAACACCAACAACAATATTTTTCCCGAGTCCATATAGATTTGTATAGCATCGATGAGTCGTCCCAACAGAGTATCTGCTTCAACAATAGGTGCCAATTCGCTGGCTGTTGTTTGAGAAAGATCGCTCAATAATTCAGTGGACGAGATACCATCCTTTCCCTCTACCAACAGCATATTATACGAAATATCCATATCTTTACAATTGATAGCAAGATAACCTGTGGGGGCACTGATGATTTGAGAAACCAGAAATTCGTATTTTATTCCATTTAATTTCAAGTGCAACGTGTCCCCCGTTTTAAGATTGTGTGTATCCGCAATACCCAAACTTACAATGATTTCATTACCGGAGGGCAGTTCATCCATTCCAAACCAATCAGCATAAACCGATGCATCGTCTGCCGAAAAAACGATGCCCCAATCGGTTTGAGTCATATAAGCGCGCCAGACGGCTTTGGCACTTTGACAGGTTTTGGTTTTTTGATAGCAGCTATCGGTTGCATTCAAAACCATATAATCAGCATTAAATATGTTCGCAAAGCATTTCACCTGCCCTGCAACACTGGCAAACACTAAACAAACTGTTAATACAATCATCACAATCAGGGCGCACAGTCGAACAATATTATGGAGTAACCTTAAAGAACAAATGTTTTTCAGAGCATAACGAAGCGCAATGGCAGAATGTTTTTTGACATTCTTCATACGCTTTTCCATAATACAGGATAAAAAGTATTTATAAAGAGATAAATGCATCTGCTTGCGCTCTGCTCTCAAAAATAATGATATTTTTGTCGCCATAAGTATTGAGAAATTCCAACACTTTTGGTCTTTGCTCTTGGTTAAACTTTTTGATAAATTCGATAAGCTCTGTATCCTCTTCGTTTTCGACCCACGGCATATCGCTCCGCGGTTTTCCAAGCCGTTTTTTGATACCATCCAGACAAACATCGAGCGAATAGTCGAGAAAGATGACCGTATCACACGACCGAATTCGTAACTCCATAGTCGAGGCATAATTGCCGTCGATGATCCACTCATCTTTGGCTATAACAGCAGAAAGACGATCGAGAAAAATGCTCTTATCCACCGTGGTTTTGTCCGCGTTCCAATACATCATATCGAGATGAAACAACGGGATTCCTGTTTTTTTGTGCAGTGCCCTTGCAAACGTACTTTTTCCGCTTCCCGGGCACCCAATCACGATTATTTTTTGCATTGATAGACCTCACAAATTTTAGCAAGGATTTCTTCATCCGCCGGGCAAAAATCATAGTTGGGAATTTGGCTCGGCGTGATCCATTGAATGTCGTTATGCTCCAGCTTTTTGGGCTCTCCATCGGCAATAGTAGCGTGGAAAAGCGTTAGATGTACTGTCAAATCGGGGTATTCGTGGACAACCTCCATAAATATGTCACCGACAGAGAGAAGCACGTCAAGCTCCTCGCGGCACTCACGAATGAGTGCCTGCTCTTTGCTCTCTCCTGCATCGACCTTGCCGCCGACAAACTCCCAAAGAAGTCCGCGTGCCTTGTGTGCCGGGCGTTGGCAGATCATAAATTCATTCTCTCTCCAAATCAGGGCAGCTACTACTTCGATCATACGGAATTTATCTCCTGTTCTTTTTTTCTTTCATTATAGCAAAACAAGAGAAGATTGTCAAGATTTTGGTCATACTTCCACGCTGCAGCGAATAGATTATTCTACAAAACATTTTGTGGGGGAATTATGGAGCAACGTTCGATAGGACTTTGGCAACTGATGGGTTTTGCCATCACCTCGCTTGGGGGTACGGTTTTGCATTTTCTTTATGAATGGCTGGGCAATTCCGTTTGGATAGCTCCCTTTTCGGGTGTGAATGAATCCACTTGGGAGCATATGAAGCTACTCTTTTGGCCGATGTTTTTGTATGCCATTTTGCAGAGTTTTTTCTTCAAAGAAGAAAAAAACTACTGGTGCGTGAAATTAAAAGGTATTATTTTTGGAATAATTCTTATTCCTGTTCTATTTTATACTTATAATGGAGTGGTCGGAAAGTCTCCTGATTGGATCAATATCGCAATTTTCTTCATTTCCGCCGCCGCGGCGTATCTTTATGAAACAAAATTGTTCAAAGACGAAACCGCACGTTGTAGGATGCCAAAATTGGCGATTGCGGCACTCTCGGTAATTGCTTTGCTATTTGTTATCTTCACCTTTGCCACGCCCGAAATCGGCATTTTCAAAGACCCTTTAACGGGAACATATGGCATATAAAATCAGCCGATGAGGCTCAATCGACCTCATCGGCTTTTCCTATGTTTACTTATCCATATCATCCAACTATCCGTTGTATTTTTTCAAAAATGCGGTTATTGACTCATTGATACGGATGTGTTATACTATAGCCTTTTTTCAACCACGCGACTATCGCGTGGTTTTCGTTTTACAAAAAAGCCGATGAGAAACAAAATCTCATCGGCATTTTTCGGTTAATTGTCGAGATGTGCAAAAATTTCACCCCAAACGGCATCGTCCTGCTTTGTCATCCTCTCCCAATCAAAGGAGGCAACAAATTGGGCTTTTTCCTCTTTGGTCGCGTTCTTCTTTTTTGCAAACTTGGTGCGTGCCTTGCTAAATTCGCCCAACAGCTTTACGGCATCTGTTGTGTAATTGGGGTTGTGCCCCTTGTTTTGTACGAACAGAAAACGCACGTTCTCTTTCTCTCCAAGTCCCTCTTTGAGGATGTCATAATGCGTGCGACGGCAAAGCTGATCGTCCTCGGAATAAATGAGAAGTGCTTGGACGTCGCTGTTTTTGAGCGATTCAACCGCGTTAAATGTAAAGAAGTTCGGGTTGGATTCTTGCTCCAAAGCAAGAACAGCCTTGCGATATCCTTTGAGAGGGCCTTCGAAAAAGGTCTTTATCATCTCCTCTACCGAAACGAATCCGCAAAGAGCCACAATGTGGGAAATTTCGGGGTGCAGAAATGCAATATTTAAGGTCGAGAATGCGCCCCAACTGTGCCCCATCACTGAAATAGTAAGTCCTGCAAAACGCTTGTCCACTTTTAAGGTCGCGATGCAATCGTTGAGATCGCAAAGTGACTGCGCAAGTCCATTCGGACTCTTGCCGCCCGACTCCATACAACCCGTGTGGTCGTAGGCAAACACGCGATATCCGTGAGTACAGAGCTTTTCGATCTCCTTCATATACGCTTCGTGACCGCCGCCAAAGCCGTGATCAAAGACGATGAGTCTATCCTCGATAAAATGATCATAAGAATAGAGGTAGCCCTGCAAGGTGTGCCCCATAGAGGACTTGAAGGCATACGCTTCCTTTTGCAAACCCTCAAAATCCTCGGCGGAAAAATAAAAGACGGTTTCGGTATCATCACACCGCGTGTGCATCATACCCTTGTATCCATTTACAACTTGTTTTTCAAAAATCATAGTTGTTCTCCCATTCAGTATTTGTAAACTTTCTGCCTTTATTATAACAAAACAGAAGGGTGTTGTCAATGCTTTCCTGTCTCATCTTGACAAATTGCTCGAATTTTGGTATACTGATATTGATCCTAAAAAAAACAAAATCGTTGGTTAAAACTGATATGAGGTATAATTTGATGAATCATTACACTATAAAAGAAATCGCGGAAATAATAGACGCAAGAAGTCAAAGTGCCATTCTCGGCAAAAAGCACGTTTTGAATCTTGCAGTTATTTCTCTGCTTTGCGGCGGTCATATTTTGATTGACGATGTTCCCGGAACGGGGAAAACTGTTTTGGCAAAAACCTTTGCCAAGTCACTTTCTCTGGATTTCAAACGAGTACAGTGCGTTCCCGATATGCTTCCCTCTGACATCGTCGGCGTTAACTTTTTTGATATGAAGCAATCGGAATTCCGTTTTATTAAGGGCCCTGTATTCACCAACATCCTGCTTGTAGATGAAATTAACCGCGCTATGCCAAAAACGCAATCGGGTCTGCTCGAATGTATGGAAGAGCATCAAGTAAGTGTTGATGGTACAACATACGCTTTGGCAGAGCCCTTTATGGTGATTGCCACCCAAAACCCAGTTGAAACCAAAGGAACGTTTGAACTCCCCGAGGCACAGCTTGACCGTTTTTTGGTAAAAACCTCAATGGGATATCCCACACACAAGGAAAACATCGATATTCTTGCTCTCAAACTGCAAAATGCTAACGGTGCTGCAGATAGCACTGCCGCCATTGATGCGGAATGCATCAACGAGGCGAGAAAAGAATTGGCATCTGTTTACGTGCACCGCGATCTTTTGGACTACGCCGCAACAATTTGCGAGTGTACACGGAGTGCGAAGGATGTCATTCTTGGCGCAAGCCCGCGCGCAATGATCGCTCTTGTGCGTGTGGCACAAGGCTATGCGGCCATTGAAGGCAGAGATTACGTATTGCCTGACGACATCAAGCGTGCGGCTGTTCCCGTATTGGCGCACCGCATCGTATTCCAAAACAGCTTTTATCACCGCGGAGACCTCGGGAAAAATCTGATTGAGAGCATTCTCGACAGTGTCACCGTTCCCAGTGAACAGATCAACTTCTCCCGCAGGTGAGCCAATGATAGAATTTTTGATTCGTTTGGCCGGCTTTGTCGGTCAAATAGTGCACTCCCCACAATTTTGGATTGCACTGTTGGCGGTTGCCGTATGTGGAATTTTAATTTCCTTATATCGGCAAGCAAAGTTACGTGCACTGGACCAAGTCGTTTACAACCGACACTTCTCCACCGACGGCATTTTTGTGGGAGAGACGCTTGAATTGATTGAAACCATCCGTAACCCCGGTTGGTTCCCTCTGTTTCGGGTACGGGTTGAATTCTTTATGCCGGGTGGCTTGACGGTTGACGGAATCGAGTGCAAAAAGCACACCAAGGTAACCAGTATTTTTCACATTCCGCCGCATGCAACCATGCAAAAAGCGCACACCGTAAGGGCTGATAAACGAGAACACTACCGTATGTACACCTCGTTTATCCGATATAGGAAAACAGAATACACTTTTGATTCCCCAATCGATTTTTACGCATACCCCAATCAATATGATGCAGACGCAAGCTTTGCTCCCGATATTTACCGCTCGGGAGATGCGATTGCTTCCAGAAAATATATTGAGGATCCTTTTTTCCTTTCCGGTATTCGGGCATACCGACCTGGAGACCCGATGCGCTCTATCAATTTCAAGGCTTCGGCTCGCGGCTTTTCGGGTGGCATGAGACAGCTGATGTCAAACGATTACGATAGCTCGCGCAACTACAACAGTATGATCATATTGGATCTAACCTCTTACCCCGATGCGCCGATGGATGCAGATGATCAAATCGAAATCGGGCTTCGCTATGCCTGCT
>SVQS01000067.1 GCA_015065205.1 Oscillospiraceae bacterium | reverse complement strand
TGATTGCACTTGTGCTTTGCGTTGCAATGCTTGCAGGCACCACATATGCATGGTTCACAGATGTGGCTACCAGTAAGGATAACGTTATCCAAACAGGTAACCTGGATGTCACCATGGAGTGGGCAAATGATTTTGATGCAACCACGTGGCAAGATGCCACCACAGGTGCAATTTTTACCCATAACAATTGGGAGCCCGGATATACTGACGTAAAGTATATCAAAATTACCAACAAGGGTAACCTCAATCTCAAATGGCGTCTCACACTCGAGGCAGAGGGGGCGGTAACCAAGCTCTCTGACGTGATAGACGTTTATTGCGTAAATCCCGCAACTGCACAGCTGACCTCTATTGACGGTCTTACCTCTGCAGGCACACTTACCAACGTTTTGAACAACACTGACGTTTTTGCTCCCACAGGTGCGCTTGTTCCCGGAGCAGAGGTTATCGTTGCTATGGCTATGCATATGGACGAGGATGCAGGCAACACGTATCAGGGCCTCTCCCTTTGCAATGCAGGCTTCTCGGTTAAGATTGTAGCTACACAGGATGTTGGTGAAAGCGATTCGTTTGGCGACCAATATGACAACAATGCAGAGTGGCCCGAGTTCAAAATGGACTTTGAGGCAACACAGCCCATCTCGGAAAGCAGCCGCCTCTACGGTGCACTTGTAACCGATGTGACTATTCGTCACGAGTCGGGTGCGTATGCAATTGTTCCCGCAGGTGTAAAGATTGCAGATGACGCAACAGAGCTCAAGTTTACGGGTAAGAACGTAGAGTCTAACGGCAACTTTGCCGATGCTGCAAGAAGCTATGATATTCACATTTCGGGTATTGCAGACGATAACAATCAATGCATTACCGTTTTCCTTGGCAAGATCCTCGAGCCCGGTCTCGCTGAAACAGGTCTCAAGCTCTATCACGAGAGCGCGTTAATGACAAGAGTGAACAGCGAAAGTGATTTTGCAACTCCCGACCAATACACCTACAATGCAGAAACCGGCGCAGTTACCATTTACGTTAAAAACTTCTCGGTATTCTCTGCAGTGCAAACAAGTGCTGACGTTTGGGATGGAACATCCGATACGTCTTGGTACAACGAGAATGACACTGTATTCACTCTTGCAACTGCCAAGCAATTTGCAGGATTTAGAGACCTCGTTGACGGCGGCAATACCTTTGAAGGCAAGACCGTAAAGCTTGGTGCTGACATCGACCTTAACGACAAGCTCTTCGATCCCATTGGCTTTGGTTATTACAATGCAGAAACCAACACCAGAGTTTTCATGGGTACCTTTGACGGTGAAAATCATACCATCTATAACCTTTACGAAAACTGCTGGGAGCTTGACCCCGATAAGACAAACTACAGCACATATACATATAGCACCGCAGGTGCAGGTCTTTTCGCTTCCATTAAGGATGCTACAATTAAGAATCTTGCAATAAGCGGCGCAGAAATCGTTTTCGAGTGCGTTGATATGGGCGTTCTTGTTGGCTATGCCCAAGGAACTTGCCACTTCGAGAACATCGTTGTTACAAATGCAAATATTGCAAACTACAACCGCTATACAGGTGGCCTTGTAGGCGAGGTTAGCTACGGCCCTTATGGGATTGATACAACCTTGGGTTACAGCCACACATTCAAGAACATAACCATTGATTCATCCGTTACCGTTTCCGGCCTTTGGGGATCCTTTGGTTGTGGAATGGGTGGTGTCATTGGCGGCAAATGGGGCGATGCAACCGTTAAGATGGAAAACGTTATTTCCGCTCCTGTAATGGATGTATACAATGACGTTGTTTCTGCTTACCAGTGGTATGCATTCCGTGGCTGCGGTATGCTTATCGGCCACACCGAAGAGCCCTATTCTGACGGCAGACACTCCGGCAACGCAACGGCAAGCTTCTTGACCTGTGAGAACGTTAGGGTTTACTACGGTGATTGGGTAAATTACCATTATTATGAATTTGAAAATCAAGATAACGCTACCGGTCAAAGATATCCTTGGGTAAGAGCCGAAGCAGGCGAGTATTGCGATGCTTTCTCCAATATCAGATACGGTGTTCCCACACATAACGGCGAAAAGGTTAGCGACCTGAGCGAAGAAGAACTCAAAGAAATAGCAACCGACTATACTCCCATCGTTTTCGACCAACTTTACGGTGCCGACCGCGGTATGTATGGCACTGCGAACCACGAGGGTGTAACGGTATTCAAAAAGAATGTAAAAACCATTTATGTTGAGAATAATCTCGACTGGACTGATCTTAAGCTTGATTATTGGTATAAGCATAGCGAAGATACTTGGACTAACCTTCTTGAATCCATCGCTCTCACTCCCATCAAGGATGGAAGTGATGTATATAAGTTGGAAATTCCTTATTACGCAGATAGCTTTAAGATCACCTCTGCAGAATCTGCAGAAGGAAAGACATTTGAACTTTCGTCATTTGCAGATGATGAGCACATCAGTATCGACGGTGAGCATATTCACGCATTTGTAAATCAGAAGTGTGTATGCGGTGCATTTTTGAAATTCAATGAATATGAATTCACTTTAGGCGAAAACGGTGAAGCAAAACATAACGATGGTGGTAACGCAGTCACTACTTATGAAGAAAACGGCTACACACTCACTCTCGAAGGACTTGGCTCCGTTTATGGCAACGCTCGTGACGAATTGGGCAATTCTTGTATCAAACTTGGTACAAGCTCTCTTGTCGGTAAATTCTCATTTACCGTTCCCGAAGACATCGTTAAGGTAATCATTTATGTTGCGGGTTATAAGTACAACAATGCAACAGTTATAGTAAACGATGTTCGGTGCGAAATAACAACACTTTCCAACAACGGTGAGTACACGGCTGTAGAGGTTGATACCAGCGAAACAAAAACCGTATCTTTCACAACGGTTGATGCTAATGGTGAATCTCGTTGTATGATCAATACAATCTCGTTTGCAACATCCGAAATCATCGAGGTTCATGATTGCGACGAAAATGCAGAGCTCCCCGCTGTTGAACCCAATTGTACAGAAACCGGTCTTACAGCGGGCAAGGCATGCTCTGTTTGTGGCAAGGTGATGGTAGAACAAGAAACAGTTCCTGCTACCGGTCACACAGAGGAAACAATTCCCGCTGTAGATGCAACCTGTACAAAGAACGGTTTGACCGAAGGCACATGGTGTTCTGTATGTGAAGAAATTCTTGTTGCACAACAAACAATTCCTTCTACCGGTCACAACTATGTTGAAGGTACTTGCTCCAACTGTGGAGAAGCGTTCCCCACAACAAGCGGAACCTACACATACGTATTCAGCGAATACACCGAGGGTACACAGTACGCTAAGGGTGAAGAACACGAACTTGATAAATATGTTACTATAACCACATACGACTGTCACTTCACAAGCGAACTCAGAATTTATTCGAGTAACACCAATAACGGCTATGCTATTGTCTATTCGGTAAATCCTATTACAACAATTGGTGTAAATGCTGGTAACAAGGTGGATACACTCAATATTTACGGTTCCAACGATGGTGTTAATTGGACAACGGAGCCGGTAACAACTATTTCTGTTACAAGTACATCCTATAAGGATTACGAAGCTTCGCTTGGCGGTGAATATAAGTATCTCAAGATTGATGTTGCGGGCTCTAATCAGGTAAGACTCGCGTCTATGACCTTGACAACAGTTCCCGATTGTGCACACGCAAGTACGACAGAAAAGGTAGTAGCTCCCACATGTACAGAGGCCGGACGCACTGATACCGTATGTAGCAGTTGTGGTAAGGTTATGAGCACAGTTGCCGGCGATCCTGCAACAGGACACTCTTACAGCAGTGAAATTACCCAAGCAGCAACTTGCACCGAGGCGGGTGAAAAGACATACACTTGTGCAAAGTGTGGTGATACTTATACAGAAGTAATTGCTGCAACAGGCCATACAACCGACAATGGTGTTTGTGGAAATTGTGGCGAAACGATAGGCGAAGAAACCACTACCCAACCTAATCCCGATCCTGAAACACCTACAGAAACTGGTTGGGTAAAGGTTGAAGATCTTACTGATATCGAATCCGAAGATGTTATCGTTATCGTTTGGACAAAGGGTAATACTTCTTGGGCTATATCCAATGACAAGGGAACAGGAAGTGCGCCTACGGCAGTAGTGGTAACTGTTAGCGGCAACAAATTAGATGGTATTATCGCCGAAAACATCAAGTGGAACATTGTCAACGACAATGGCAACTTAACCATCCATCCTAATGGAACCACTGAAACATGGCTCTATTGTACATCTACTAACAATGGTGTTCGTGTAGGTACTAACGCAAACAAAGTATTTACGATTGATGCAACCTCCGGTTACCTGAAAAACACAGCAACAAGCCGTTATGTTGGAGTTTACACAACCAACCCCGATATTCGTTGTTACACGAGCACAGGAACCAATATTAGCGATCAAACGCTTGCTTTCTACAAACTTGTAGGCGGCAACGAAGGCGGCGAAACACCTTCTTGCGAACACAACTATGAAGAAGCAATCACCCAAGCAGCAACTTGCACCGAGCCCGGTGTAAAGACATACACTTGTGCAAAGTGTAATGATACTTATACAGAAGAAATTGCTGCTCTCGGTCACACTACCTATAACGGCGTATGCGATAACTGCGGTCAAACAATTGGTGGAACAACTGAGCCCACTGTCGTTCTTGAAATCACCAAAGACGACTTTAATTCAACAAGTTATGCCGCAAACAATAACACCAAGACCGAAAACGGCTATAGCTACACTTCGAATCAAGTAATGCTACAGAGCAGTGCGATGCAGTGGCAGAAGGGTAAAGGATACATTACGATTGCAAGCAATGAGTTCGTAAAACTCGAATTAAAGGTTGCGGAAGGCACATATACAGTTACGGTTGGCGGCAAAACAGTTACAGGAACTACTGCAAACGGTGTAACCACTTATGATTTGACTGGCCTCACCGGAGAAATTAAAATTTCTGTCAGCAGTAGTGCAACAGGTAAGGTAGAGTACCTTAAATTCTACAAATAATCCCTCAAATCCCCCAGAACCACACCCTCGGGTGTGGTTCTTTTTTTGTACAACGAAAACCACGCGATACACCTTCATCAAGTGGTCGCTTTTTTGGGGATTCTTTCAAAAACGATTATTGCACTGCCCATATTCAAAGCAATTAATTGCATCGGTGTAGCGGTACTCTTCCATTTATATTTACAAAAAACATTTTTTCAAAAAGCAGTATTGTCCCGACAAATGCAAAAATATTATTCCGAAAATATTGATATTGTTCCGCAAATGTGGTATAATACTAAAAAAGAAGGCCAACGCCATTGAGGGCATCCACCCCTTTATTGACGGCAACGGCAGAACCGGACGTCTTTTGGTGAACCTCGAACTGATGAAAGCCGGCTATCCACCTATTGACATCAAGTTTACCGACCGTTTGGCTTATTACAATGCTTTTGACGAATATCACGTAAAAAGTAAGCTCTCCACTATGGAAAATCTGTTTGCCGGATACATTGAGGCAAGGCTTGACAGATATTTGAAAATATTGGAAGGATAATTGTCTTTCAAAATGCACCTCGCGCATACAAAACTATTAATTGTATCGGTTTAACGGTACTCTTCCAAAAAGAAAAGGTAGCTTTACTTGCCCGCAAGGGCAAACATCACTCTTTACAAACGACCGATTTTATGCTATAATGATCTCATCAAAGTGAAAGGAAGTAAGATCGCTTATGAAGCTGGCAACTACAACCGGAGATTATTACGGCTATACAAGCTCTCAAGCAGAGGCACTTGAACGTATCAGACGCGCAGGATTTCGATACGCGGATTACAGCTTTTGTCAGGATTACCGTTTGCAAAACGGTGTGTATTCCAACGATTTCGCATCCTATGTCGACAGCATATCCAAGCAAGCCGACAGGCTGGGAATCAAGCTGATTCAAGCGCACGCTCCTATGGGGCAACCGCTTGCGGATGACGGCAGCTTTCTTGATGCTACGTTTCGCTGTATTGATGCTTGCGGTATATGGAACATCCGCAATCTTGTGGTTCACGCGGGATACGCGCCGGGACTTTCTGCGGAGCAAACGTTCGAGCGAAACAAGGAATTTTTTATGCCGTTGCTTCTTCGCGCAGAAAAATACGGTGTGAATATCCTTGTTGAGAACTTCAATAAAATGTGCGTTGACAATCTTTATTGGATGGATAATGCGCCTGATCTTTTGCGAATGGTAGAATGTGTGGATCACCCTCTGTTCCACGTCGTGTGGGACGTGGGACACGCTAATATGCAGAAAATGCCGCAGGATGAAGCACTTCGTCTGTTGGGAAATCACGTTTTGGCGTTACACATACAGGATAATATGGGAGACTGCGATTCCCATTTGACCCCTTTCTTGGGAACCTTGAACTTGGATTCCGTTATGCACGGATTGTTTGATATTGGATACAAGGGCTATTTTACCTTTGAGGTTGGAGACGTATTTACTCCGTCAAAAATGAGAAGAAGCTATGAAAAAGACACGCGTCTTAAGGCTGCTCCAATAGAGCTTCGGGATGCCTACGAGCGTTATCTTTATGAGCTGGGAAAATGTATTCTTGAAAAATACGATTGCTTTGAGGAATAACGCGGCATCTGAATTGACGGCAACTTTTTTGGGGGCAAGTATGAAAAGAATAGAAAAACTGCGCGGGATAGTTCTTTGTCATTCGCACACCGGCGATGAGTTTTTTTACAGGTTCTATAGACGGTATAGCAAAACGAAAGCAGTCCAATGGACTGCTTTTTGTTTTTTATTCTTATCCCCCAAACATCACGTCATTCACTTCCTTGAGCGACGGGAAGGTGAAGTCGGGTTTGTCTTTTTCTTCTGCGGCATCGACGTCGGCCTCCTGTGTCTCGCCCGAGAGGACGAGAACCGAGCACACGCCAAAGCTCTTGCCAAGGGCAATATCTGTGTAGAGTCGGTCACCGAAAATGCACATTTCGTCTCGCGAAAATCCCGTGACCTCGCCTATCATTTCAACGGTCTCGCGGTAGGGTTTTCCAAAATACGTGGGCGTCTTTCCCGTGGATGCAGTCACGAGGGCGGCAATGGCACCGCTATCGGGAATGAAACCATCCTCTGTGGGGCAGTTGATGTCGGGATGTGTGGAAAGATACTCCGAGCCTTCGCGGAGCAGGCGGCAAGCTGTTTCGAGCTTTTCGTAGGTGAGTGAGGTATCAAAGCCTGTGATGACAATGTCGGCTTTCTCAATTCTATCCTTGCTGCCATTGAGAATGTTAATTCCCGCGGCGCGGTATTCTTCAATGAGCTCGTCGGTGGCAACCATATAAACGCTCTTGCCCCTGCGGAATTTTTGCAAGAAAGCAAGCGTTACGTCGCCCGAGGTCATAATCTCATCCGCGGTAGGCTCGTAGCCGAGACGCTCTAATTTTTTGAGATAAAAAGGTGACGTGTGCGAGGCGTTGTTTGTAAAAAACAGTACTTTTTTCCCCGCTGCGCGCAGGTTTTTGATAAAACGGATGGCAAAATCAAAGGGAATGCCCCCCAGATAAATGGTGCCGTCCATATCAAAAATATACAGCTTTTTTTGCTTGATAGCATCAACGTTCATAGTGTGCCTCCAAAAATATCTTGTAAATATTATAACATTATTCTTGCTTTTTTGCAAGAGTGTGGTATAATTATTTTAAGATGTGTTGCAACTTTTGAAAACGCACGTCAAACACACTTCAAAAGCGAGGTGACCGTGATGAATGATCTTTATTTGCAAGGCTTGCGAATCGATTGGGATTCTGTGCCGCAAGGCTCTTACGTCCATAAAATATCCGCTCTTAAAAGCGTATCCGAGATACCGTTTCATAACGCTGTCACGTTTTTGGTTGGCGAAAACGGAAGCGGTAAATCGACCTTGCTCGAAGCGATCGCCGTTGAATTTGGCTACAATGCGGAGGGCGGTACGCGAAATTACCATTTTAGCACTTACAACGACATCTCCCCTTTGGGCAATTCCATTACATTGGTAAAAGGATTTAGCCGTCCTAAATTCGGCTACTTTTTCAGAGCCGAGACGTTCTATAATGTCGCTACGGCATCTATGCAAAATTATGAGGGAGACGACTATCATTCCAACTCTCACGGGGAAGGAAATCTCAAATTTTTGGCATACGACAAGCCCGGTCTTTATCTGATGGACGAGCCTGAAGCAGCCCTCTCCCCTGCGCGACAGCTTGCTTTGTTGAAGCATATTCACGATATGGCACAAAAAGGCGCGCAATTCATCATTGTTACACATTCGCCCATTTTGTTGGGGTGCGCAAATGCCGAAATTCTATCATTTGACGAAGAAAAAATAGCCCCCTGTAAATACGAGGATACGCTCAGCTATCAAATCACAAAACGCTTTTTGTGTGACAGACAGCGTATGTTAGAAGAATTGTTATAAGAGAGGTACCACTATGCCAAGCTTTCAAATGAATCAAGATCTGACCTACGAGGCATCCCCGATTGTCAAGAAAAACGTATTTCTCTCGATGCCTGCCGAGGATAAGGCTCTCCCAAAATACGAAGAGATCGCGCATTTGCTTCCCTCTCCCATCTGGAGCGGTCGCGATGACGTGCTCGCCTGCTACAACTATGCTTGGCGCACGGCATTTGCCAATCTTCGCCCCGCCAACCAAGAGTTCCATTTTGTTTCCAACTTTATTGACACCGCGTTTAACGGATACCTCTTTATGTGGGATTCCTCGTTTATTGTGATGTTTGGTAAATACGGTGCACGTGCGTTTAATTTTCAAAAAACGCTCGACAATTTCTACTCGCATCAACACAAGGACGGCTTTATTTGCCGCGAACTTTGCGAATATCGCGCGAGCGAGCATTTTTCAAGACACGATCCCTCTTCCACAGGCCCGAACATTCTTGGATGGTCGGAGTGGGAATATTACTCGCAAACGGGTGACGTAGAGCGTCTTGAAAAGATTTTTGATCCGCTTCTTGCATACCATCTGTGGCTTAAGGAATTCCGTACCTGGCGCGACGGCACCTATTGGTCGACGGGTTGGGGGTGCGGAATGGACAATATGCCTCGCTTTGAATCAAGCTACAACGTTGCCTTTTCGCACGGTCACATGGTGTGGGTGGATGCTTGTATCCAGCAAGTTCTTTCGGCAAAGATACTCATTCAAATTGCCGAGATCATCGGTCGTGCCGACGATGAAAATATAGCCGTCCTCAAAGAGGAAGTCAAAAGCCTG